>NZ_JASCXL010000023.1:0-97606 GCF_030010595.1 Streptomyces sp. CC224B
CCGACTGGTCCCTGCAGATCCCACGTGCCCTCTCCCCTGCCGGGCCCCCCCCGCGGGGGCCGGGCTCCGCCGCGCGCCGGGTTACCCCGGCCCGCGCCGCCCCCCCAGCGCCCCGCGCCGGAGCGCGGCCGGGTCCCGCGCCGCGGCTCCGTCGGTCCGCGCCCGGGCTCAGTCCGCGCGCGGGCCCCGGCGCTGCGGCAGCGTCACCACCGAGCCGTCCGCGGGCCCGGCGGGCGGCAGCCCCGCGACCTGGCCCAGCAGGTCGCACCACGCCGCGAGGTGCGCCCCCGCGTCGGGCACGCCCCCCGCGCCCTCGCGCGGCGTCCACGAGGCGCGGATCTCGATCTGGGAGGCGGGCGGCCGCTCGGCGAGCCCGCCGAAGTAGTGCGACCCGGCCCGGGTGACCGTCCCGCTCGGCTCCCCGCACGCCAGGCCCCGCCCCTGGAGCGCCCCGGTCAGCCAGGACCAGCACACCTCGGGCAGCAGCGGATCGGCCGCCATCTCCGGCTCCAGCTCCGCCCGCACCAGCGTCACCAGCCGGAAGGTGCCCTTCCAGGCGTCGTGCCCGGCCGGGTCGTGCAGCAGGACGAGCCGCCCGTCGGCCAGGTCCTCGCCGTCGTCGACGCCGGCCGCCTCCAGGGCGTACGCGTACGGCGCGAGCCGCCGCGGCGGGCGCGTCGGGTCGACCTCGATCTGCGGCCGCAGCCGTGCCCCCCGCAGCGCCTCGACCGCGGCGCGAAAGGGCAGCGGTGCCGTGTCCGCCACCTCCTGCCCGTCGTCCATCTCGCCAGCGCCGTCCGACCGTTGTCCCTGAGCCGCAGCCATGCGGGGAAGATTAAGGGGAACAGCGGCTTCGCGCAGGCACCCGGCGGCTGCGCGGCGGGGTGTCCCGCGCCCGCACCGGCCGTCGCGGGCCGGTGCGCCCGCGCGAACGCGGGACGGCTGCCCGGTCACCGGACGCGCCATGCGAGACTTTCCGGGTGAGTGTCAATGACGAGGCCACCGGCCAGCAGCCCGCAGCTCCGTACGACTCCGCCTTCCTGAAGGCGTGCCGGCGTGAGCCGGTGCCGCACACGCCCGTGTGGTTCATGCGGCAGGCCGGGCGCTCGCTGCCGGAGTACCGCAAGGTCCGTGAGGGCACGGCCATGCTGGAGTCCTGCATGCGGCCGGACCTGGTCACGGAGATCACGCTCCAGCCGGTGCGCCGCCACGGCGTGGACGCCGCCATCTACTTCAGCGACATCGTCGTGCCACTGAAGGCCATCGGCGTCGACCTCGACATCAAGCCGGGCATCGGCCCCGTCGTCGAGCGGCCCATCCGCTCGCGCGCCGACCTGGCGCAGCTGCGCGACCTCACGCCGGACGACGTCGCGTACGTCACCGAGGCCATCGGCATGCTCACCGCCGAGCTGGGCGCGACGCCGCTCATCGGATTCGCCGGCGCCCCGTTCACCCTCGCGAGCTACCTCGTCGAGGGCGGACCGAGCCGCAACCACGAGCACACCAAGGCGCTCATGTACGGCGACCCGCAGCTCTGGGCCGACCTCCTCGACCGGCTCGCGGAGATCACCAGCGCCTTCCTGAAGGTGCAGATCGAGGCGGGCGCCTCGGCCGTCCAGCTCTTCGACTCCTGGGTGGGCGCCCTCGCGCCCGCCGACTACCGGCGCTCGGTGCTGCCCGCGTCGCGGAAGGTCTTCGACGCCGTGGCGCCGTACGGCGTGCCGCGCATCCACTTCGGCGTGGGCACCGGCGAACTGCTCGGCATCCTCGGCGAGGCCGGGGCCGACGTGGTCGGCGTCGACTGGCGGGTGCCGCTCGACGAGGCGGTCCACCGCGTCGGTCCGGGCAAGGCCCTCCAGGGCAACCTGGACCCGGCCGTGCTGTTCGCCCCGCGCGAGGCCGTCGAGGCGAAGACGGACGAGGTCCTGGCGGCGGCCGCCGGGCTGGAGGGCCACGTCTTCAACCTCGGCCACGGCGTGCTCCCGACCACGGACCCGGACGCGCTGACCCGGCTCGTGGAGTACGTGCACACGCGCACCGCCGTCTGACCCCCACCCGTCCCGGCCGCCGCGGCCGGGACGGGTACGGCGGCCGGGACGGGCCGTCCGCTCAGGACTCGCGCAGCGCGGCCGTCGCCTTGCGGGCCGCGACCAGGACCGGGTCCCACACCGGGGAGTACGGGGGCGCGTAGCCGAGGTCGAGCGCCGTCATCTGCTCGACCGTCATCCCGGCCGTCAGGGCCACCGCCGCCACGTCGACGCGCTTGCCGGCCCCCTCGCGCCCCACGATCTGCGTACCGAGCAGCCGCCCGGTACGCCGCTCCGCGAGCATCTTCACCGTCATCGGCGCCGCCCCGGGGTAGTACCCGGCGCGGCTCGTCGACTCGATCGTCACCGTCACGTACTGCAGGCCCGCCGCCCGCGCGTCCTTCTCCCGCAGCCCGGTGCGCGCGATCTCCAGGTCGCACACCTTGCTCACGGCCGTGCCGACGACGCCGGGGAACGTCGCATAGCCGCCGCCCACGTTGGCGCCGATGACCTGCCCGTGCTTGTTGGCGTGCGTGCCGAGGGCGATGTGCCGCTCCCGGCCCCAGACCAGGTCGAGCACCTCCACGCAGTCGCCGCCCGCCCAGATCGCGCCGTCCGCGACGGGACCCCGTACCCGCATCGACAGGTCCGTGAGCAGCCCTCCGTGCTCGCCGACGGGCAGGCCCGCGGCGCGGGCCAGCTCCGTCTCCGGCTCCACACCGATGCCCAGCACCACCACGTCCGCCGGGAACTCGGCGTCCTTTGTGGCCACCGCCCGGACCCTGCCGTCCGCGCCGGTGAGGACCGCGGTGACCTCGGTGTCGTTCACCATCGTGACGCCCATGCCGGACATCGCCTCGTCGACCAGGCGCCCCATGTCCGGGTCGAGGGTGGACATCGGCTGCTCGCCGCGGTTGACGACCGTGACCTCGTAGCCGCGGCGCAGCAGCGCCTCGGCCATCTCCAGGCCGATGTACCCGGCCCCGACCACCACCGCCCGGCGCCCCTCGGTGGCCTCCAGGGTGTCGAGCAGGGCCTGGCCGTCGCCGAGGTTCTGCACCCCGTGCACGCCCGGCGCGTCGATGCCGGGCAGCGGCGGCCGCAGCGGGCGCGCGCCGGTGGCGATGACGAGCTTGTCGTACGCCGTCCAGTCCTCGGCGCCCGAGTCGAGGTCGCGGGCGCGCACCCGCCGCCCGGCCGGGTCGATCTCCGTGACCTCCGTCCGCATCCGCAGGTCGATGTCCCGCGCCCGGTGCTCCTCGGGCGTCCGCGCGATCAGGTCGTCGCGTTCGGGGACCGCGCCGCTCACCCAGTACGGGATGCCGCAGGCCGAGTACGAGGAGAAGGAGCCGCGCTCGAACGCGACGATCTCCAGCTCCTCGGGCTTCCTGAGCCTGCGCGCCTGTGACGCCGCGGACATGCCCGCCGCGTCACCGCCGATGACCACCAGTCTCTCGCTCATGCGCCCACGCTACGTGGCCGGTCGCGGGGGGTGCCGTGGGGTCCCGCCGGGGCGCCCGCGGGAGCGCGTACCCCCGCTGCGACGATGCGTCGCGTCACCTGCCGTCCGGGGTCCCGGGTGCCCCGGACGCCGCGGGCTCCGCCGGCACGGGCCGCGGCGCCCGCCCCCGGCCCCACCGCAGCCACGCCGCCCCGAGCAGCGCCGCGCCGGCCAGGAAGGGCAGGGCCGCGCCCAGGGCCACCGCCACCCAGCGCAGCATCGTCACGAACGCGTCCCAGCCGCCCGCGAGGGCGGCGACGACCGTCGGGTCGTCGTCCCCGCCGCCGGCCCGCGCGGGCGGGGACTCGGTGAGCGTCAGCGTGATCGTGGCGAGCGCCGTGCGGTCCTTGAGCGAGGCCTGCCGGGCCAGCAGCGCCTCCAGGTCCGCCTGACGGGTGCTCAGCTCGCCCTCCAGGGACACGATGTCGCTGATCTTCGAGGCCCTGTCCATCAGCTCCCGCACCCGCGCCACGCTCGCCCGCTGCGTCCGGATCCGGCTCCCGACGTCCACGACCTCCGCCGTGACGTCCTCGGCCTTGGCGGTGCGCGACACGAGCCTGCCCGCGCCCTCCAGGTCGGACAGGACCTGCGCGTACCGCGCCTGGGGGACGCGCAGCACCAGGCGCGAGCGCTCCTTGCCGTGCCCGTCGCGGTCCGTGGTCTCGTCGCCGACCAGGCCGTCCGCCGCCTCGGCCGCCGCGCGGGCCCGCTCCAGCGCCCTGGGCACGTCCTTGACCCGCACGGTCAGCGACACGGTGCGGATGACGTGCGGGCCCGTCGGGCGGAACTCCCCGGGCCGCCGAGCGCCCCGCCCCTCCTGGCCCCTGCCGGGCGCCGCCTTCTTGCCGCCGGGCGCCGCCTCGTCGCCGCCGGCGTGCGCGGCGCCGTCCCCGCCGTCCCGCTCGGGCCGGGCCGCGGCGCCCGCCGCCTTCCCGTCGTCGCCGCCTCCCGAGCAGCCCGCGAGCGCGAGGGAGCCCGCGAGCAGCGCCACGGCCAGGGCGCGGACGCCCCGCGCCCGCCGCGCGCCGCCTGAACTGCCCGTGCTGCCCGTGCCGTCTGTGCCGCCTGCGCTGTCTGTGCTGTGCGCGTGCATGGTCCACCCCCGAGGTCGTCGTGCCCGTGCCCCTACGACGGCGGACGTGGCCAGGACGTTCGGTGCCGCGGGGCACCGGACGGTGTCGAAGCGGTCGCGGTCCGGTCACGGCCGGGGCCCCGCGGGGCGTACGAGGCCGTCTGAGACAGTGGGAGGCATGCGCGCAGCGGACACCGGCACGGGTCGGACACACACCGGACACAAGGCTCACGTCGTGGTCGTGGGCGGCGGCATCGCCGGCCTCGCCGCCGCGCACCGGGCCCTCGCCACCGGCGCCGAGGTGACCGTCCTGGAGGCCTCCGACCGCGTGGGCGGCAAGCTGCTCCCCGGCGAGATCGAGGGCGTCCGCGTCGACCTCGGCGCCGAGTCGATGCTGGCCCGCCGCCCCGAGGCGGTCGCGCTCGCCCGGGAGGCCGGACTCGCCGACGCGCTCCAGGCACCCGCCACCGCGAGCGCCTCCCTGTGGACCCGCGGCACGCTGCGGCCCATGCCGAAGGGCCACGTCATGGGCGTGCCCGGCGACCCCTCGGTGCTCGCCGGGGTGCTGTCCGACGACGGCCTGCGCCGCGTCGCCCAGGACGCGGAGCTGCCGCCCACGGAGGTCGGCGAGGACGTCGCCGTCGGCCGGTACGTGGCCGCGCGCGTCGGCCGCGAGGTCGTCGACCGCCTCGTCGAGCCGCTGCTCGGCGGGGTCTACGCCGGGGACGCGTACGAGCTCTCGCTGCGCATGGCCGTGCCGCAGCTCTACGAGGCCGCGCGCAGCCACGCCTCGCTGCTCGACGGCGTCCGCGACATCCAGCGCAAGGCGGCCGCGCGGCAGCAGACCGGGCCGGTCTTCATGGGCATCGAGGGCGGCGTGGGCCGGCTGCCGCTCGCCGTCGCCGACGCGGTCCGCGCGCGCGGCGGCCACATCCTCCTCGGCCACCCCGTGGACGAGGTGCGCCGGACCGCGGCCGGCTGGCAGGTCTACGCGAAGGACCGGACCCTGACGGCCGACGCGCTGGTCCTGGCCGTGCCCGCCCCGGACGCCGCCCGCCTGCTCGCCGAGGTGGCCCCGGGCGCCGCCGCCGAGCTGCGCTCCGTCGCGTACGCCTCCATGGCGCTGATGACGCTCGCCTACCGCCGCGCCGACGTGGAGCTGCCCGAGGGCAGCGGCTTCCTCGTGCCACCCGTCGACGGCCACACGATCAAGGCGTCCACGTTCGCCTCCCAGAAGTGGGGCTGGATCGCCGAGGAGAACCCCGATCTGCTGGTGCTGCGCACCTCGGTGGGGCGCCACGGCGAGGAGAAGGAGCTGGAGCGGGACGACAGCGAGCTGATCGACGTCTCCCGCGCCGACCTGCGTGCCGCGGTCGGCCTGACCGCGGAGCCCGTCGCCACCCGCGTCACCCGCTGGCACGACGGCCTGCCCCAGTACCCCGTAGGCCACCACGCGCGCGTGGCCCGGATCCGCGCCCACGTGGGCCGCCTGCCCGGCCTCGCCGTGTGCGGGGCGGCGTACGACGGCGTCGGCATCCCCGCCTGCGTCGCGAGCGCGTACGCGGCCGTCGACCGGCTCGGCGGGGACGGCGCCGGGGAGGAGGCGCTGACCGCCCACCCGGTGCAGAGCCTCCACGGGGGCGCGGGACAATAGCCGCATGAGTGACGACGCCCCCGCCAAGATCCCCCACGCCGGCAAGAAGGCCAAGGACCTCAACGAGGTCATCCGCTACACCCTGTGGTCCGTCTTCAAGCTGCGCGACGTCCTGCCCGAGGACCGCGCCGGGTACGCGGACGAGGTCCAGGAGCTGTTCGACAAGCTCGCCGCCCAGGACGTCACCGTCCGCGGCACCTACGACGTCTCCGGCCTGCGCGCCGACGCCGACGTGCTGATCTGGTGGCACGCCGAGACGAGCGACCAGCTCCAGACGGCGTACAACCTCTTCCGCCGCACCAGGCTCGGCCGCGCCCTCGAGCCGGTCTGGTCGAACATGGCCCTGCACCGGCCCGCCGAGTTCAACAAGTCGCACATCCCGGCGTTCCTCGCCGACGAGACGCCTCGCGACTACGTGAGCGTCTACCCCTTCGTGCGCTCCTACGAGTGGTACCTGCTGCCCGACGAGGACCGCCGCCGCATGCTCGCCGACCACGGCAAGATGGCCCGTGGCTACCCCGACGTGCGCGCCAACACGGTCGCCTCGTTCTCCCTCGGCGACTACGAGTGGCTGCTCGCCTTCGAGGCCGACGAGCTGTACCGCATCGTCGACCTCATGCGCCACCTGCGCGCCTCCGAGGCCCGGATGCACGTCCGCGAGGAGGTGCCGTTCTTCACCGGCCGCCGCAAGTCCGTGGCGGAGCTCGTGGAGGGCCTGGCGTAACGGCGCCCGGACACGTGCGCGGCGGGCGGGCGCGGCACCGGGGTCTCCGGTCGCCGCGCCCGCCCGCCGTGTCGCCGGGGCCCGGGGTCCGTCGGGGGGTCAGAGCACGCGGGGCTGCACCCCGGCCCGCTGCCGGGGCTCCTTCGCCCGCACCTCGCGCAGCGGCAGCGGCTCGCGGTGCGGCGCGCACTCCGCGTGCCGGTCGGGCAGGCGGCCCTCCAGGAGGTACGTGTCCACGTGCCGGTTGACGCAGGCGTTCGGGCCGCCCGCGATGCCGTGCGTGCCCGCGTCGCGCTCGGTCACCAGGACCGACCCGTGCAGCCGCCTGTGCAGCTCCCGCGCGCCCGCGTACGGCGTCGCGGCGTCCCGCTCGGCGGCCAGGATCAGCGTCGGCGGCAGCGCGGCCGGGGGCGCCCACACGTCCACCGCGCGCTGCCGCGGCGCGGGCCAGTAGGCGCACGGCAGGTTCATCCAGGCGTTGTCCCAGGTCTCGAACGGCGCCACGCGCGCGAGGTGGGTGTTGTCCCGGTCCCACACCCCGAAGTCGGTGGGCCAGGCCGCGTCGTTGCACTGCACGGCCGTGTACACGGCGTTGCCGTTCTCCTCCTCCCCGGCGGCGCTCGGCTTCGGCCCGGCCTGCTCGACCAGCGGCTTGGGGTCGCCCTTCAGGAACCGCGAGAGCGCCGTGGCCCGCATCGGCCAGTAGTCGTCGTAGTACCCGGCCTGGAGGAAGGCCCCGTGCAACTGCTGGGAGCCGACCGTGCCGCCCGCCGGCTCGCGGGTCACCGCCGCGCGCACCTTGTCGTACGACTGCTGCACGGCCTGCGGCGTCGTACCCAGGCCGTACGTCCCGTGGTGCTTGGCCACCCAGGTGCGGAAGTCCGCCCAGCGGCGCTCGAACGCGGCGGACTGGGCCAGGTTGTTGCGGTACCAGATCTTGTGCGGGTCCGGGTCGACCGCCGAGTCGAACACCATGCGGCGCACGTGCGAGGGGAACAGCGTCGCGTACACCGCGCCGAAGTACGTGCCGTACGAGGCGCCCAGGAACGTCAGCTTCTCCTCGCCGAGCGCGGCGCGCAGCACGTCCAGGTCGCGGGCGTTGTTGAGGCTCGTGTAGTGCCGCAGCGCGGGGCCGGTCCGCTCGGCGCAGCCGCGCGCGTAGGCCCGCGCCCGCTCGACGCGCTCGCGCTTCTCCGCCGCGTCGGGGTGCACCGACGTCTGCGAGGGCGCCTTGGCGAACTCCCGCGGGTCCTGGCAGGACAGCGGTGCCGAGCGGCCGACGCCGCGCGGGGCGTAGCCGATGAGGTCGTAGGCCGCCGCGACGCGCCGGAACTCCGGCATCGAGCGCACCAGCGGGAAGTACATGCCGGACGCGCCCGGGCCGCCCGGGTTGAACACGAGCGCCCCCTGCCGCGCCACCCGCTTCCCGCCCGCGCGGCCGCTCGCCTCGGCGCGGCTGACGGTCAGCTCGATCTGCTTGCCGTCGGGGCGGGTGTAGTCGAGCGGGACCGAGACCGTGCCGCAGCGCACGGACGGCGGCAGGCCCTCCGCGGCCGGGCAGGCGCCGAAGCGGATGCCGGCGGCCGCGGCGCGCTGGGCGGCGACGGCGGTGCCGCGCTCGTCGTGGCCGTAGCGCGGGGAGCTGTCGGCGGGCGCGGCGACGAGGGCGGTCAAGACCAGGGATCCTACGGTTCCGTACAGGGCGGCTGCGGCTGCTCTCATCGCTTCTGGGTGTCCCTTTCGTGCGGCAGGTCGTGCGGTTGCCATACGGCTGGTCGTGCGGCTCAGGCCAGGGCGACGCGCGACGTGCCTCAGCGAAAGCGGCTTATATGACGAAAGGGATATTCAGGGCAGGGGCTCGCGAAGTAAAGCACCGGTCGGCCGGTGTCGGCGCAATGACTCCGTTGGCCTGAGGCGGGGTCTCCGCCGGTCGGACGGCGCCTCTCCGGTGCGCGGCGGGATGGGACAGCCGCCGGTCGGACGGCGCCGTCCGGTGCGCGGCGCGCGACGGGACAGCCGCCCGTCAACGGTCCCGGTCGTGCGCGGTGCGGTAGCCGTCGAGGTTCGGGTCCCGGTGGGAGAGCGCGGCGCGCAGGGCCGGGTCGCTCAGGGCGCGGACGCCGCGCACGGCCACCGCCGTCAGGTCGTCGCGCGAGGGCAGGGCGCCGAGCAGCCGCTGGCCCGCGGGCGACGCCCAGCGCGAGACCGGCACCTCGAACCGGGCGATGGCCAGGCAGCTCAGCGTCAGGAACAGC
Source organism: Streptomyces sp. CC224B (assembly GCF_030010595.1). Taxonomy (NCBI): domain Bacteria; kingdom Bacillati; phylum Actinomycetota; class Actinomycetes; order Kitasatosporales; family Streptomycetaceae; genus Streptomyces; species Streptomyces sp. CC224B. The sequence goes on from NZ_JASCXL010000023.1 coordinate 9,234, forward strand.
GGCAGCGCGAACCACACCGCGACCGGCACGTCCCCGTCCTGCCCCTGCCCCTGGCCCGGGAGCAGCGTCGCGACCACCCCGAGCGCGGCCACCGCCACTGCGGCGGCCCGCACCTGCCGGGCCGCGCCCGCGATGCCCGACCAGGAGCCGTCCGGCACCGCGAGCCCCGCCGCGACGAGCCGGTCGGCGAGCGCCCGTACCGCGTCGGCGGTGGCCGTCGCCCGGCGCACCGGCGGTATCCGCGACTGGCCGCCGGGCCCGATCGCGCCCAGCACCGACCGCTCCACCTCGTCCCCGCCGACGGGGTCGACGACCGTGGCCCAGCCGGTGTGCGCGAGCAGCAGCCGGCGCCGCCGCGCCATCGACACCAGCGCCACGTCGGCCACGCGGGTGGGGCCGCCGGACAGGAACGCCGCCTCGTAGAGCGTGAGCCGGCGGGCCGGGCGCGGACCCTTGGCCTCGGCGGCCGCGGCGTGGACGGCGGCCAGGCAGAGCCGCCCGCAGGACAGGGCGGCGACGGCGCAGGCGAGGAGCAGCAGCGGGACCCAGAACATGCCGGTGTTCTAGGCAAAGGCCCGGCGACGGCGCCACCGGGTTTCCAGGATGTGGACTCCCGGCCCCGGCGGGCCTACGGGCCGGGCCTCGGCCGGGACGCGGCGGGCGGCAGGGTGAAGGCCGGGGTCGGGGTCACCGGGGCGGCGGTGGGAGGCGGGCCGGTCACGGGGCCGGGAGGCGCGGGGGAGCGGGTCACGGGGCGCGGGCCGGAGGTGGCGGCGTCGCGGGCGAGCCGGTCGAAGTCGACGAGCCCGGTGGCCTCAAGGACCTTGATGTGGTCGAGGACGGTGGTGTTCGCGTCGTCGGCGAGCGCCCGCACCAGGGTGTTGCGGGTGGTGGCGCGCACCTCGGCGACGACGGCGAAGACCTTGCCGTGCGCGAGCCGCAGCACGTTCGCGAACCGCTCGTCGTACGCCGCGCCGCGCGCCGCGCTCAGCTCGTCCAGCCAGCGCCGCTGCTGGGCCGTGGGCTGGCTGGGCAGTTCGAGCCGCAGCGCGGCGGCGACCTCGCGGACGCGGGCGTCGAGGAAGGTGTGTCCCTCCACGAGGTGCTCGCCCGCGGTGTGCACGGCCCGGCTGGTGCCGCGCTGCCCGGCCTGCTGCCCGGCGGGCAGCTCCCACAGGCCCGCGAGCCGCACCTTGGTGACGAAGTCCCGGTCGAGCGCCGACAGCGGCCCGTACGCGGTGGGGACGGTCTGCGCGGCGAGCGTGTCGAGGCCGGTGCCGGAGCGGTCCTCGTACGTCCAGACGGGATAGACCAGCGCGGCCAGCGTCGCGACGAGCGCGACGAGGACGAGCCCGCTGCCGCTGATGAGCCCGCTGCCGCGGAACTGTCCCCCGCGGTCGGCGAGTCCGCCGCGATCGGCGAGTCCGCCACGGTTGACGGGTCCGCCGCCGTTGAAGGGACTGGGGCCCTTGAAGGGGCCGCCGCCGTTGAAGGGACCGGGGCCGCGGTCGGGGCCGCCGCCACGGGGGAATCGGGATCGCATGAGGCCTCCTGTAGCGCCACCGCACGTTAGTGCGCGGCGGTGGGGCGGCGGTGCGATACCGCGGGGAGTACGTCAACGTCCGTACCGGGCGGCGGACTCGGGGCGGTCGTGCGCGCCCGTGGGATGGGGGAGGGGCGGGCCGGGGCCGCCCCTGGGGGTGCGGGCGGTCAGGCGCCGCCGCCTGCCGGGGTGGGCGGTCAGTCGCCGTCACCACTTGCCGGGGTGTGGACGGTCAGTCGCCGTCACCGCCTGCCGGGGTGCAGGCGGTCAGTCGCCACCGCCTCCCGGGGCGTGGGGTCAGTCGCCGCCGCCTGCCGGGCTGTGGGCGGTCAGTCGCCGCCGCCTCCGCCTCCGCCGCCACACCCGCCGCCCCCGCAGCCCGAGCCGCAGCCGCCTCCGCCGTTGCACCCCGAGCCGCCGCTGCAGCTGCCGCTCGTCCGCGCCTCGCCGTCCCGGTTTGCGACGCCGCAGCCGCCGCAGCCGGACTCGCCCGCGCACCAGGTGACGGGGGCGCCGTCCCAGGCGGCCCCGTCGTCCGGCTCCGCCCGGGACCCGTGCGACACGGCCGGGCGGTGGCTGGGGCGCAGCCGCCGGGCGGCCGCCAACTCCTCGCGCAGCGTGGTGTCCTGGACGCCCCGCAGGCCGCGTACGGCCACCGCGTGCGCGCCGCCCCGGTCCTCCCGGAGGGTACGGCCGCGGTACATGCGCAGGGCGAAGCGGCCGCGCGCGGTCGCCCGGTCCCTGGCGACCCGGGAGCAGAGCACGCCGATCCCACCGCCGAGCAGCACCACGAGGACCAGGTCGAGGTCCGAGAAGGCGGAACCCGACCGCCCGAACGAGGACGTCGAGGCGAGGACCAGGCCGAGCGGCACGCCCGCGACGCACAGCGTCAGGTACGCGGTGATCCGGCGCCGCCAGGCGCGCAGCGGGCCGGGCGGCACCATCATGCCGCGGGCGGCGAGCGCGTCCCCGAGTGCCTGCACGGCCGGGGCGCGCGCCGCCGTGGCGCGCAGCCGGTGCAGGGCGCCGTGCGGCGCGGCGGCGTACGCGGTGAGTACCGCCTCCTCGACCGGGTGCCGGGCCGCGGCGCCGGGCGCGACGCCGACGAGGCCGGGGTGCGCCACCGACAGGCGGCCGTCCTCGTGCAGGGCGGTGAGCGCGGCGTCGACCGCCCGGCCGGGTCCGCCCGCCAGGAAGGCCACTTCGTAGACGCTGCTCAGGGTGGTGCGCAGCCCGTCCCGGCGGGTGGGCCGGAAGCGCCGCCTGGTCGCGGTGACACCGGCCACGACGGCGAGGCACGAGACGGCGACGGCCGCGAGGTAGCAGAGCAACAGGGCCTCGGCGGCGGCGTCGGGCATGGCGGTCTCCAGGAGGCGACCGCTGTGGGCATGGGCGTGGGCGTGGGCATGGAAAACGTGGTGCATGGCTGATCCCCCGTGTGCTGTGTGTCCCCCGTGTGCCGCGCGGCACCCCCGGCGCGGAACCCCGGCCGGGGCGCCGGGCGGCGGTCCCGCTCAGCGGTGCGCGTGGCGTCGCTCGGCGGTGCGCGTGGTGCCGCTCAGCGGCGCGCGTGGTGCCGGCGCAGGGCGAACCGCGCCGCCCGCAGCCAGCGTGCGACCGGCCGCCCCTCCAGGGGCCGGGGCCCCGAGCGGTCGAGCCACCAGTGGGTGAGGCGGCCGCGCGCGTCGGCGTCCTCCGGGCGGCCCGCGAGCAGCAGGTGCTCGGCGAAGGCCAGCGCCTCGCGGCGGTAGCCGTCCGTCATCGGGCGGCGCGCGGCATAGGCGAGGAAGTCCTTGCGGTACGCCGCCCCGAGGATCTCCGGCAGCTCCGGGGCGACCTTCGCCACGACGTCCGCCCGCTTGGCGGCCAGGGCCCGGCCCTGCACGGCGAGCCGTACCCGGTCGAACCCCTCGGGCGCGGGCGTCCCGGCGACGAGCGCCGACAGCAGGGACGTCTGGGCGAGGGCGACACGCTCCCGGGCGGCGGCCGGAGCGGGCGCGACGGGCGGGAGCACCCCGGCCTCGGCCGGGAGCACGCGGTCCTCGGCGGGGGCGGGCGCCTGGGCCGGGACCCCGGCGAGCGTAGTGCGAGCGGGCTCGGCGGCGGCGGTCCCGTCGGGCACGCGCACCCCGGCCCCGGCGGGCACGCGCAACCCCGCCCCGGCCCCGGCGGCAGCCCCGCCCCCGGCAGGCGCAGCGAGCTCGCGCACCCCGGCGGCGGCCCCGGCGGACACGGACGCACTGGCGGCGACCCCGGCGGACACGGACACACCGGCGGCGACCCCGGCGGCCGCGCGCCCCCCGGCCGCAGCCCCGGCGGTGGCCGTCCGGACCGTGGTGCGGATCTGCTCCAGCTCCCGCTCCAGCTCCGCGGGTTCGGGGAAGTTCTCGTCCCGCTCCAGGAGCACCCCCGGCGGGGCCGTGCGGGCCGCGAGCTCGGCGAGGACGTCGAGGACGGCCGGCGGCACCGGGTGCGCGTGGCTGTCGTGCCAGACGCCGTCCCGCTCGAAGCCGCCCGCCACGTGCACGTACGCGAGGGCCTCCACGGGCAGCTCGGCCAGGGCCTTGACGGGGTCCTCGCCGCGGTTGACGTGGTTGGTGTGCAGGTTCGCCACGTCGATGAGCAGCCGTACGCCGGTCCGCTCCACCAGCTCGTACAGGAACTGGCCCTCCGTCATCTCCTCGCCGGGCCAGGAGAACAGGGCGGCGATGTTCTCGACGGCGAGCGGCACCGGCAGGGCGTCCTGCGCGGCGCGGACGTTCTCGCACAGCACGGCGAGGGCGTCCCGGGTGCGCGGCACCGGCAGCAGGTGCCCGGCCTCCAGCCGCTGCGAGGCCGTCAGCGGGCCGCCCGCCCGGACGAAGGCGATGTGCTCGCTGACGAGCGGCGCGCCCAGGGCCACGGCGCGCTCCGCGAGGGCGGCGAGCCGGGCCTCGTCGGGCCGGTCGGCGCCGCCGAGGCCCAGGGAGACGCCGTGCGGCACGACGGTGACGCCGCGCTCGCGCAGCCGCGCCAGCGAGTCGGGCAGGTGCCCCGGACAGACGTTCTCGGCCACGACCTCGACCCAGTCGATGCCGGTCATGCGCTCCACGGCGTCCGCGATCTCCGGCCGCCAGCCGATCCCCGTACCCAACCGCACCATGGCTCTTCCCCCCGTGTCCGTCGTTCCCTCGTGACGCGCCTTCGCATCCTCCTTCGACGTCCGGGTCATCGCCACCGCGGAGCCGCTCGAACCTTCTGATCAGCGGGTTCAGAGCTACATTTGAGGTTCGGGGCGGTCGGTGTTGACCGTGCCGGGCGGCCCGGGGGAGGGCCGCGAGGTGCCGGAGACGTCGCCGCCGGGACCGGCGGGCGCGGGCTCCGGCGGCCGGTCGCCGCCGGGTGGCGGCGGGCCCGTGGGGCTGGCCGTGGAGGTCGCGGCGTTGCCGTTGGCGATCGCGTCGAAGTCGACGTACCCGGTGCCCTCGAGCATGGTGATGTGGTCGAGGACGGTCTGGTTGGCGTCCGACGCGAGCTGCCGCACCAGGCTGTTGCGGGTGCTGTCGCGGACCTGCGCGACCAGGCCGAACACCTTGCCGTGCGCGACGCGCAGCAGGTTCGCGAACTTGCGCTGGTACGTCTCGCCGCGCGCCTCCGTCAGCTCCCGCAGCCAGCCGCTCTGCTGCTCGGTGGGCTGGTTGGGCAGCTCCACGCCGAGCTGCGCGGCGACGCCCCGTACGCGCTGGTCGAGGTCGGTGTGGCCGACGACGAGGTGGTCACCGGCGTCCTTGACGGCCTTGGTGGGCGCGCGCTCCACGGCCTGCTGCCCCGCCGGTATCTCCCACAGCCCCGCGAGCCGCACCTTCACGAGGAAGTCCCGGTCGGTGGCCGACAGGGGCCCCCAGCGCGTCGCGACGGTCCCGGCGGCGAGGTTGGCCTCGCCGGTCCCGGAGCGGTCGGCGTACGACCACACGGGGAAGGCGAGGGCGCCGGCGGTGACGACGAGCGCCGCGATGATCAGAGCCGTGCCGTTGATGTGCCTGATGGGCATGGTGCGCCGCAAAGTCCCTCCCGGGCCGCAACAGAACCGCTGACCAAGCCACTTGGTGGTACGGGAAGGTACGACAGGGACGGGGGAGCCGTTCAGGACCGCGCGCGTCTGTGACGGGAGTCACGTCGGGAGGGGGGAGTGCCGGGGCGGGCCCGAGGTGGGCCCGGGGCGCGGGAACGGTACCCGGACCGCGCCGGGCACGGGGGCCTGCCGTCGTCCGTGGGCCTGGCGTGGCCTGGGGCGTGGGGCGGCCCGGGCGTGGGGGGCCCGGGCCTGGGGTCACGGCCTCCGGCTGCCCGGCAGCGGGCAGAAGCGGCTGCCGCCCTCGGCCACCACCGTCTCCCCCGGGGCGATCTCCGTGAAGCCCGCGTCCCGCACCACCGGCAGGCCGCTGGCGACCAGTTCGCGCCACCGCGCGGGGGAAGCGGTCCGTACCGACAGGGGGAACCCGGCCTCCCGCCACGCCGCACGGTCCGGCTCCGCCAGCTCCCACCACGCGAGCTGGGCGCCGTGCCCCGCCTGGGCCATGGACTTGCCCGCCGACATCGTCACCCCGGGGTTCAGCCACAGGACCGGCGCGCCGGGGTCCGGGTCGAGCGGCGGCTCGGGGTCCTCCAGCTCCGTGCCCGACACCTGGAGGCGGGCCAGGTCCTTGGGCCAGCCGTCCAGAGGCACCGGCGGGTAGACCCGCACCTCGGCCGACTTGCCCGTGACGGTGATGCCGTCGAGGGCCTCCGCCCTGCGCCACTCGGCGCCGCGCGCCCTGCGCACCACCTTGCGGATACGGGCGTCCTGCCAGTCCCGCACCGCCTCCGCCCAGGCCCCCTCACCCTGGGAGCGCTCGTCGCCGAGGAGCGTCAGGACCGCCCGGGCCGCCGTCTCCAGGGCGTCCGTACGGGCCGGAGGAGCGGCACGCTCCATCCGGACCACCAGCGGCAGCACGAACTGCGGGGCCTCGTCACGGGAGACCCGCTCGGTCCGGAAGGGGCTGTCGGCCTGGGGTTCGTAAGCGCTCACCCGCCCATTCTGCCAGGGCGATGATCGTCTCCCCGGGGCGTGCGCGAGGATACGGCGCATGGCACGGACAGGGCTGACAGGGCGGGCTGGGCAGGCGGACGGCGACCTGGCGATACGACTCGACGGCGCCGGACGCCGGTACGGCATCCGCGGCCCCTGGGTGCTGCGCGAGGTCAGCCTGAGCGTGCGCGCCGGAACGCTGACCCGCGTCGAGGGCGCCAACGGCACCGGCAAGTCGACGCTCCTGCGCCTCCTCGCCCGCATCGACGCCCCCTCCGAGGGCCGTGTCACCGGCCGCCCGCGCACCGCGTACGTCCCCGAGCGCTTCCCGCCGTCCCTGCCGTTCACCGCCGTCGGCTACCTCACGCACATGGGCCGCGTCCACGGCCTCACCGGCGCGGCCGCGGCCCGGCGCGCGCACGCGTGGCTGGAGCGCCTCGGCGCCGCGGGACACGCGGGTACGCCGCTGCCGGAGCTGTCCAAGGGCACCAGCCAGAAGGTGGCCGTGGCCCAGGCGCTGCTCGCCGACCCCGAGCTGCTCGTCCTCGACGAGGCCTGGACGGGCCTGGACGCCGCCGCCCGCGACCTCCTCGACCGCGCCGTCGCCGAGCGCGTGGCCGCGGGGTCGGCCGTCGCCTTCGTCGACCACGACCCGCACCGGCTCGCCGGGTACGCCGACGTGACGTACGCGATCTCCGGGACGCGCGTGACCCGCCGCACGGCGGACGCGGACCCAGCCCCGGAGGCCACGGGCCGGACCGTGGTCGTCGAGGCGCGCGGCCCGCACGGCGCGGAGCTGCCCCCGGGCCTGCCGGGGACGGCCGGACCGGGCCCCGAGGCGGACACCTACCGCCTGGTCGTCGCGGACCTGCACTCCGACCTGGTCCTGCGGGAACTCCTGACGGCGAGCCCGCCCTGGCACGTGCTGGCCGTACGCCCCGGCGAGAAGGGGGACCGGTGATGGCCGCGCTGCTGCGCTACCGGACGGCCCTGCTGCTGCGCTCCCAGCGCTGGCTCGCGCCCGTCATCCTGTACGCGGTGTTCCTGGCCGTCGGCGTGCAGGGCGGGCAGCCCGTGCTCGACTCGCTCGCGTACGCGGCGGCGGCCCTGCTGCCCGTCACCGCGTGGCTGGTACGGATCTGCGTCACCGTCGAGCCCGCCGCGGCCCGCGGGTGCACGGCGGCCGCGGCCGGTCCGCGCCGTGCGCACCTCGCCGGTCCGCTCGCCGCCTTCCTCGCGGCGGGCGTCCTCGGCGCGGCGGCCACGGGGGCCGTCGCCGTCATCAGCGACGCCGCGAGCACCGACCACCAGACGGCGGTGGCGCGCGGGCCCGCCGCCGTGGCGGGGCTACTCGCGATGCTGGTCAGCGCCCTGGTGGGCACGGCCGTCGGCGCCCTCACCAGCCGGCCCGTGCTGCGGTCCACGGGGGTCGCCGTGCCCGCGCTGCTGCTCGCCGCGCTCCTCGCGCTCGTGACCACGGGGTCCCCGGCCAAGGCCGCCCTCACCGACCTGACGCGCGGCTCGCGCGACGGGGTGGTGCCGCTGCCGGTCGGAGCGGTGGCCGCGGCCCTCGCCCTGGCCGTGGCGGCGGTCGCCACCGCCTGCGGGGTGTGCGCGCGCCGGTCGTGAGCCGGGGAGGCACGTGCGCCGGGCGTGAGCCGGGGGGCACGTGCGCCGGACGAGAGCGGGGGGCACGTGCGCCGGTCGGGAGTCGCGGGGCGCGCGCGGCGGTCGGTCGCCGGGCCTCAGCCCGAGCAGGCCGTCCGCTGGGCTTCCTGCCACGCGCAGACCGGGCACAGCGTGATGCCCTTGTGCGACTCGGGGTACTCCGTGGGCTCCTGGCACAGCACGCACGCCGCGAAGGGGCCCTCGTCCGTCGTCCCGGGGCCGCCGCCGGTCACCGCGTCGCGCTCGGGCGCGGGGCCGGGGGCGCAGTACGTACCGTCGTCGTCCGCCATGCGCTCCAGCCTAGCTCCGGGCTCGCGCGGCCCGGATCTGGTCCGAGACCTTGACGAAGTGGAAGCCGCGCTTGCGCAGCTCCGGCACGATCGCCCGGACCGCGCGCTCCGTCGTCGGGGCCGCGCTGCGCGTGCAGTGCATGACCACCACCGACCCGGGGCCCACGCCCTCCAGGACCTGCCGCGCCACCGCGTCCGGGTCCGTGGCGAAGGCGTCGCCGCTCACCACGTCCCACTGCACCGCCGTGACGCCGCTGGGCGCGAGGGCGCGCAGGGCGGCCTGGTCGTAGCAGCCGCCGGGGAAGCGGAAGTACGGGACCGGGCGCGGGACGCCCGCCCGGCGGAAGGCGGCGAACGCGCGGTCCACGTCGGCGCGCACCCGGTCCGCGGGGAGGTGGGGCAGGCCGTAGCAGTCCGTGGTGAAGGCGTAGTGGCTGTACGAGTGGTTGGCCACCTCGAAGAGCTTGTCGCGGCCGATCGCCCGGGCCTGGTCCGGGTACTCCTCGGCCCAGCGGCCCGTCATGAAGAACGTCGCCGGGACCTTCAGCTCGCGCAGGGTGTCCACGAGGGCCGGGTTGTCGAAGTGCTCCCCCGCGGCGGCCCGGGAGCCCTGGTCGGCGGTCATGTCGGCGTCGAAGGTGAGCGCGACGGCGGGGCGCCCCGGGATGCCGGGTCCGCTCGCGAAGACCGGGGTCAGACCCTGCGGACCCGGGGCGAGCGTGGGCACGGCGGGCTGCCGCTGGGCGGGCTTGGCGGTCCCCTTGGGGGCGGGGGCGGTGCCGCCGGAACAGGCGGTGAGCGCGAGGGTCGCGAGGCCGAGAGCCGTCCACCTCTGGATACGAGTGATCACGGGGGGAGATATAGACGGATATGCGGTAAATCATGTAAGTGGGGCGAGCGGTTACTCCCATGCGGGGACCCGCGCGGGGGCCGTGCGGGGACCCGGCGGGGACCCGAGCCGGACCCGTGCCTGATCCGCGCCGGATCCGTGCCGGATGCGTGCCGGACGTGCGGTGACCTCGGGCGTCGGGCCGGCCGCCGCGGCGGCGAGTATCGTTCAGGCGCGCGCCCGGCGCCCCGTACCGAAGGAAGCTGACCCACCGCCCCATGCCCGACATCAGCTGGACCGAGCCCGCAGGGCAGGAGCCCGGCGCCCCTCGCGTCGCCCACTGGCACTCCGAGAGCGGCGCCCCCGCCCCCCGCCGCGTCACCGTCGCCGACGACCGTATGAAGGCCGACGTCGCCTACCGCCTGGCCTGCGAGGGCACCGCGCTGCTCTGGCGCGGCGACTACCAGGGCGCGCGCCAGCTCCTGAAGGCGCTGGGGCGGCGCCTGGACCGGCTGACCCCGAAGCCCGGCGCCACCCCGGCCGAGACCTTCCACCGGCACCGGCAGGCCCGCGGCCACCGGGCCCGCGTGCTCGGCATGCTCCTCGTCGTCCTGGAGGAGGACCACAGCCTCGCCCTGCGCCGCGCCCCGGACGTCCGGCAGGCCTGCACCGAGGCGTACGGCCCGCCCGAGCGGCGCACGGCCGTCTCGCTGCGCGAGCTGCTCGGCGTGATCGGCGCCCACGAGTGGCGCAAGAAGGGCGTGGAGATACCGGCCCTCGGCGCCCGCGTCCACCCGCACTACGGCGTGTTCTCACCGGTCAGGGGCGAGTACGTGGACCTGGTGGCCACCGCCCCGCTGCCCGCCCCCGCGGCGCGCCCCCAGGGCACCGCCTTCGACCTCGGCACCGGTACCGGCGTGCTCGCCGCGGTCCTCGCCCGGCGCGGCGTCGGGCGCGTCCTCGCCACCGACAGCAGCCCCCGCGCCCTGGCCTGCGCCCGGGACAACGTGGAGCGCCTCGGCCTCACCGGCCGGGTCCGGGTCGAGGAGGGCGGCGCGCTGTACCCCGAGGGGCGCGCCGCGCTCGTCGTGTGCAACCCGCCCTGGCTCCCGGCCCGGCCCACCTCCGCGGTGGAGCAGGGCGTGTACGACCCGGACAGCGCCATGCTGAAGGCGTTCCTCGCGGGGCTCGCCGACCACCTGGAGCCCGCGGGCGAGGGCTGGCTGATCATCTCCGACCTGGCCGAGCACCTGGGGCTGCGGACCCGGGACGACCTGCTCGGCGCCTTCGCCGCGGCGGGCCTGGGCGTGGTCGACCGGCACGACGCGAAACCCCGCCACCCGCGCGCGTCCGACCCCGGCGACCCGCTGCACGCGGCCCGCGCCGCGGAGGTCACCTCGCTGTGGCGGCTCGCGCCCCTGGCGTAGCCGCCCCGGTCCCGCCCCGCCCGGTACACGGCCCGGCGGGGCGGCGGCGGCACCGTCGCTACCGGCGCCAGGGGCCCGTGACCGCGAACGTCGTCCCGGGGGTGTAGCAGTTGACGTACATCGTCTCGTGGTCGGGGGAGAAGGTGACGCCCGCGAACTCGCCGTACTCGGCCTCCTGGGGGGTGCCGCCCGCCGCGGCGGCTGGTGTGATCGCCTGTGCGTTGCGCGCCATCGCGTACACCTCGCCGCGGCGCGTGACGCCGTACACGTGCTGCGTCCCGCCGCCGTCCTCGCACACCATCAGGCCGCCCGGCCCCAGGCAGATGTTGTCGGGGGACTCGCCGGGGAGCCGGACGTCGGTGTCCGGGCCGAAGACGATCACGAGGGTGAGGCGGCGCCGCGCGGGGTCGTAGCGCCACACCTGGCCGTAGTGGTCGCCCGCCGAGCCCTCCGTGCTGCGCGCGTAGCTGGACACGAAGTACACGCAGTGCCCGCCCCAGTAACAGCCTTCGAGCTTCTGCGCGTGGGTGATGCCCCGGGGGCCGAAGTCCTGGTGGCGGATGGGCGTGTGGACGGCGAGCGGGTCGGGCACGTCGGCCCACTCGACGCCGTGGAAGGTCGCGCCGGTCTCCTGGACCGCGGACAGGTCGGGCACGCCGGGCACCCGCATGGCCTGGAGCCGCCCGCCGGCGCGCAGCGAGCCCCGGCCGCCCTCGGGCCGGTCGGGCAGGAAGCGGTAGAACAGGCCGAAGGGCTTCTGGAAGGCGTCCTCGGTCTCGTACACCACGCCGCGCCAGGGGTCGACCGCGACCGCCTCGTGCTGGAAGCGGCCCAGGGCGGTGAGCGGCACGGCCCCGGTGCGGCGCGGGTCGACGGGGTCGACCTCGAAGACGAAGCCGTGGTCCTTGGTGTAGCCGTTCGTCCCGGCCTTGTCCTCGGTCTCCTCGCAGGTCAGCCAGGTGCCCCAGGGGGTGGGCCCGCCCGCGCAGTTGACGGCGGTGCCCGCGACGGCCACGCGCTCGCCGAGCACGCCGCCGTCGCGGCCGAGCGCGAGGGCCGTGCAGCCGCCCTTCGCGGCCGGGTCGTACGTCAGGCCCTCGACGGTCGGCACGCCGAGCTTCGCGGTGGCGCGGTTCTCGTGGTTGCGCACGAGGTGGACGCCGCCGCGTCGGCCCCGGAAGGCGGCCATGCCGTCGTGGTTGCCCGGCACCTTCCCCTCGCCGGAGCGCAGCGGCTCGCCCTCGCGGGAGAGGACCCGGTAGCGGAATCCTTTGGGCAGGTCGAGCAACCCGGCGGGGTCGGGCACCAGCGGGCCGTAGCCCGCCCTGCCCTGCGGGGCCGCGGCGGCCGTGCCCGCGAACAGCTCCGACAGCGCGCCGGTGAAGGCGATCGACGCCCCCACCGCCCCCGTACGGGCGAGGACCTGACGTCTCGACGGGGACGAGGGGGGCGCGGCCGGGGGCGCGGACGGCGACGTGGACGGGGGCGCGTCGGACATGGGGGGCGACCTCCTGCTGGCGGACAGGAACGTGACCCGCACGTGTGTACCACGCGAACTACGGGTTAACGAGACCCTTGGCGTCCCTGGCCAGCGCCGTGAGCCGGGAAATCGCCCGGAAGTACTTCTTCCGGTAGCCGCCGTTCAGCATCTCCTCGCCGAACAGCTCGTCGAAGGGGGCGCCGGAGGCGAGCACCGGCACCTCGCGGTCGTAGAGGCGGTCGGCCAGCACCACCAGGCGCAGCGCCGTCGACTGGTCGGGCACCGGCGTGACACCGGTGAGGCAGACCGCCGAGACGCCGTCGGTGAGCGCCCCGTACCGGCTCGGGTGGACCCGCGCCAGGTGGCCGAGGAGCTGCGGGAAGTCGTCCAGGCTCGCGCCGGCGGTCGCGTACGCGGCCCGGGTGACCTGCTCGTCGCTGTACGGCGCCGGGGCCTCGGGCAGGCCGCGGTGGCGGTAGTCCTCGCCGTCGATGCGCAACGTCTTGAAGTGCGCGGACAGGCCCTGGATCTCGCGCAGGAAGTCGGCGGCGGCGAACCGGCCCTCGCCGAGCTTGCCGGGCAGCGTGTTGGAGGTCGCGGCGAGCGCGACGCCCGCGTCCACGAGCTTGCCGAGCAGCGTGGACACCAGGACCGTGTCGCCCGGGTCGTCCAGCTCGAACTCGTCGATGCACAGCAGCCGGTGCCCGCTGAGGGTCCGCACCGTCTCCTGGAAGCCGAGGGCGCCGACCAGGTTCGTCAGCTCCACGAACGTGCCGAACGCCTTCAGCGCGGGCTCGGCCGGGGTGGCGTGCCACAGGGAGGCGAGCAGGTGGGTCTTGCCGACGCCGTAGCCGCCGTCGAGGTAGACACCGCGGGGGCCGGAGGGGACGGCCGCCCTCGCGCGCCCGAACCAGCGGCGCTTCCCCGCCCCGGAGGCGTGCGCCCCGCCCAGTCCGCTCGCGAAGGAGCTGAGCACCCGCACCGCCTCGGTCTGGCTCGGCTGCCCGGGGTCCGGGATGTACGTGTCGAAGCGGACGGAGTCGAAGCGCGGCGGCGGCACCATCTCGGCGACGAGGCGGTCCGCGGGCACGTGCGGCTCGCGGGCGGCGAGGCTGACGGGGGCCGCTTCGGCTATGGGGCTCTGCCCGGAGGCAGCGGTGGTGGCTGACACGGTTCTCCACTGTAGGCCCGTCCGGGCGCCGTGGAAGACTGCCGGGCATGCGACGCCTGTTCCCTGTGATCGACCACACAGCCGATTCCGCCGCCGCTGCCGAGCCGCTCACGGACCGCGAGTGGTCCCTGGACGAGCTGGCGGAGGCGTACGCCTATCCGGAACTCGCGAAGGGGTCCGGAGCCGCCGGGGAGCCCGGTGCCGAGGGCGCCTCCGGGGCGCCGGACGGCGGCGGGGTGCCCGGGGTGTGGCTGCGCGCCAACATGGTCTCCACCCTGGACGGCGCCGCCCAGCACGACGGCCGCTCCCAGCCCATCTCCTGCGCCACCGACATGCGGATCTTCGGTACGTTGCGGGGCCTCGCCGACGCGGTCGTGGTCGGGGCCGAGACGGTGCGCCTGGAGGGCTACCGCCCGGCCCGCGCGCGGGAGGCCTTCGCCGCGCGCCGGGCTGCCGCGGGCCAGCCGCCGGCGCCCGCGGTCGTCGTGCTCAGCGCGGGTCTCGACCTGGACTTCTCGCTGCCGCTGTTCACCGAACCGCTGACGCCCACGCTCCTGGTGACCGGCGCCGGCGCGCCCGCGGACCGGATGGCGGCCGCGCGCGCGGCGGGCGCCGAGGTGGTGATCGCCGGGGAGGGCACCGGGGCGGAGCCCGCACGGGTCCTGCGGGAGCTGCGCGAGCGGGGGCTCACGCGCCTGCTCACCGAGGGCGGGCCGCGGCTGCTCGGGCAGTTCGTGGCGGCCGGCGTGCTGGACGAGCTGTGCCTCACGGTGTCCCCGATGCTCACCGCGGGCGGGGCGCAGCGTATCTCCGACGGGCCCGGGGTACATGTGCCGGAACGATTCGCACTGACGTCCGTGCTGGAGGAGGGCGGGTTCCTGTTCACCCGATACCGTCGGTCATAGGAATCACCGGAATCTGCCGTTCCGTTTCTCTCCGGCGGGGCACACTAAAGTGCGCAGTCCCCGCGCCGGCGCGGGGCAGGATGGTTTCCGCAGGGGCCTGGTCCACGGCCCACGGAGGAGAAGGGCGCCTGTCGTGTTCAACAGCGTATTGATGATCGAGAAGGCCCTGACGTCCGCCGACGTGGAGTTCGTCACCACCTTGCACGGCGACGAGCCGGTCACCTTCCACGTGCTCCTGCAGCCGCGCGGGGACCAGGCCGACCGGCTGCTGCGGGCGATCGACGACGTGGCCCTCGGCGACTTCGACGAGGCCGCGCGCGAGGGCGAGGTGCCCGAGGGCGACGAGGCCGTCGGCTTCGGCGAGCGGGCGCTCCAGGTGTCGCTCGCCGCCCTGCGGGCCGCGGGCAGCGCGGCGGAGGGCAAGCTCGTCTCCGACCACCCGCTGGACGCGCTGCGGGAGCTGGTGGATAAGGCGGGCGCGGACGAGGTCATCGTGCTCACCGACCCCCACTACGTGGAGGAGTTCTTCCACCGGGACTGGGCTTCCCGGGCGCGGCACAAGGTGGGGGTGCCGGTGCTGAAGCTCTTCTCCCACAGCGAGTAGCCGCTCCGGACCCGGGCCCCGGGCTCGCGAGCGGTCCCCGGACCCCCCGGGCCCCGCGCCGTCAGGCTCCCGCGCCCCGGCGGACTCCGGCGCTCGGGGGCGGCCCGTGCGGCGGCGGCCCGGCCCTGGTGGGGCGGATAGGGTGGGGGCGCTCACGTACTGTCACACCTCTCGGGAGAGAACATGGCACCCGGCCTGCCCCCCGCCATGGACCGACCGCACTTCATCGGCATCGGCGGCGCCGGAATGTCGGGCATCGCGAAGATCCTCGCCCAGCGCGGCGCGCGGGTCGCGGGCAGTGACGCGCGGGACTCCGCGACCGCCGCGGCCCTGCGCGAGCTGGGCGCGACGGTGCACGTCGGGCACGCCGCGGCGCACCTGGCCGATGACGCCACCTGCGTCGTCGTCTCCTCGGCGATCCGCGCCGACAACCCGGAGCTGGCCCGCGCCACGGAGCTGGGCATCCCCGTCGTGCACCGCTCGGACGCGCTCGCCGCGCTGATGGAGGGCCTGCGTCCGCTCGCCGTCGCGGGCACCCACGGCAAGACGACCACCACCTCCATGCTCGCCGTGAGCCTCGCCGCCCTCGGCCTCGGCCCGTCGTACGCCATCGGCGGCGACCTGGACGCCCCCGGCTCCAACGCCGACCACGGCACCGGCGAGATCTTCGTGGCGGAGGCGGACGAAAGCGACCGCAGCTTCCACAAGTACGCGCCCGAGGTCGCCATCGTCCTCAACGTGGAGCTCGACCACCACGCCAACTACGCCTCCATGGACGAGATCTACGAGTCCTTCGAGACGTTCGCGGACCGGATCACGCCCGGGGGCACCCTGGTCGTGGCCGCCGACCACGAGGGCGCGCGGGAGCTGACGCGCCGCGTCGCCAAGCGCGGCGGCGATCTGAGGATCGTCACCTACGGCGAGTCCGCCGACGCCGACGTGCGGATCACCGACGTGACCCCGAAGGGCCTCAGGAGCGAGGTCACCGCCGTGATCGACGGCACCGAGCTGCGCTTCGCCGTCTCCGTGCCGGGCCGCCACTACGCGCACAACGCGGTCGCCGCGCTCGCCGCGGGCGTCGCCCTCGGCATCCCCGCCGCCGAGCTGGCCCCCGCCCTCGCCTCGTACACCGGCGTCAAGCGCCGCCTCCAGCTCAAGGGCGAGGCCGGCGGCGTCCAGGTCGTCGACAGCTACGCGCACCACCCCACGGAGATGACCGCCGACCTGGAGGCCATGCGCGGGGCCGCGGCGGACGCCCGGCTGCTCGTCCTCTTCCAGCCGCACCTGTTCTCCCGCACCCAGGAGCTGGGCCGCGAGATGGGCGAGGCCCTCGCGCTCGCCGACGCCTCCGTCGTCCTCGGCATCTACCCCGCGCGCGAGGACCCGATCCCCGGCGTGACCAGCGACCTCATCATCGACGCCGCCCGCGCGGCCGGCGCCGACGTGACCGCCGCGCCGGACAAGGCGAGCGCGCCGGAGCTGATCGCGGGAATGGCGCGCCCCGGCGATCTCGTTCTCACCATGGGAGCGGGCGACGTCACCGACCTCGGCCCGCTGGTCCTGGACCACCTGGCCAAGTAGGCCACGCACGGCACGAAGGGGATGCTTTCCATGTCGTACGACGTCGAGAAGCCCGACGAGCAGTGGCGCGCGGAGCTGACCCCCGCCGAGTACGCGGTGCTGCGCCAGGCGGGCACCGAGCCCGCCTTCACGGGCGAGTACACGGACACCGCGACCAAGGGCGTCTACTCCTGCCGCGCCTGCGGCGCCGAGCTGTTCACCTCGCGGGAGAAGTTCGCCTCCCACTGCGGCTGGCCGAGCTTCTACGACCCCAAGGACAGCGACGCCGTCGAACTCCTCACGGACACCTCGCACGGCATGGTGCGCACCGAGGTGCGGTGCGCCCGGTGCGGCTCGCACCTGGGGCACGTCTTCGAGGGGGAGGGCTACCCGACCCCGACCGACCAGCGGTACTGCATCAACTCCATCTCGCTGCGGCTGACCCCCGACGAGGGCTGAGCGCGGCCCCCGTAGCGTGGGGGCATGGCGCACACGGGGTCCTCGGAGCCGACCGGTACGAGCTGCCCGGGCTGCGGCGGCCGGGACGTGATCACCGTCCAGGAGGCCGCGGGCGGGCCGGGGCTCCGCCGCGGTGAGCTCGCCGCCCGCCTGGCCAAGGGGCCGCGCAAGGGCCGGGACGCCGTCCTGCACGCCGTCGAGGGCCTGGTGCTCGTGGCCCTGACCCTGGCCTGGGCCCGCATGGGCGCGGACCAGGGCAAGCCCCTGTACGTCGGGGGCGGCCTCGCGCTCGCCGTGCTGCTCCTGGTCGGCACGGCCGTCGTCGTGCGCGGCGACATCCGCCAGCAGGCCGTCGAACGCGCGGGCGCGCCGCGCGCCGCCGCCCTCTGGCGACCCGCCCGCTACTGCCGCGCCTGCGCCGAAGTCTTCTGCCCGGGCGGCACGCCGTGGCGGGGCCTGCTGACGCCGGAACAGTTCAAGAAGCTGGTGTGGACCGAGGCGGGATACGCCGATCAGCTTCCGCCGGATGACGCGGCGCGGGGGGTGGAGGTGCCGCCGGGGACGGTGGGTGAGCGCTGAGCGCGGCGGGTGGGGGGTGGAGGGGCGCATTCGTACGTGCGCGCGCCGGTCGCACGCTTCTTCGAGCTGTTTAGTACTCCTGAGTATCACTCACCTGGGTGAGCATGGAGGGCTACGGTTTACATCCACACGGGGGATGTAAACGGAACCGCTAGACGAAGAAGGAGCAGGGAGCAAGTGAGCGATATGACGTGCGTGGGCGGACTCGCCACCTCTCAGCCCGGCGAAGGCCGGATCTTTATGTGGTGGTGGCCTTTCTAGGCAACTCCGCTTGGGCGAGGGCAAGACGGAGATCCCGCGCGCGCCCGGTACATCCCAGCTTCTCGTAAGCAGTCAACGCGTCCTCCGCGAAACCCCGTGCGGAGGGCGCGTCCTGTGTGTGCAGGGTGGTGCGGGCCAGGCCGTCGAGGGCGCGGGCCGCGCCGAGCGGGCTGTCCACCTCGCGGGCCAGCCGGAGCGCCTCGTGGTGGGCGTCGAGCGCCGCGTCGAAGCGGCCGAGCAGCCGCAGGGCCGCGCCCGTGCCCAGCAGGGCGGACTGCCGGTCGAGGGGGCTGCCGACGCCGCGCGCGACCCGCTCGGCCGCGCTGAAGTGGCCGAGCGCCTCCGCCGGGCGCAGGCCCGCGACACAGGCCCAGCCCAGGCTGATGAGCGTGTCCGACTCGCCCCGCGCGTCCCCCGCGGCGCGGTAACTGGCCAGCGCGCGGCGGAAGTAGCCGAGCGCCTCCTCGACCTGGCCGGTGGCCTGGCAGACGTTGCCGAGGTTCGCGAGCAGGTTCGCGAGCTCCTGGCGGCCGCCGACGTGCCGGGCGAGGCGCAGGGAGCGCTCGTAGTGGGCGCGGGCCTCCTCGTGGCGGCCGTCGATGCGGTGCACCTCCCCGATGTTGTTGAGCGCGCGCAGCCGGCCGTACAGGAACCCGGTGGACTCGTGGATGCGCAGCACCCTGCGGAACTGGTCCAGGGCCTGGCCGTGGTGACCGGCCACGTGCAGGGCGACGCCGCGCATGTTGGCCACCTCGGCCTCGCCGTACGGGTCCTGGACCCGCTGGTACAGCGGCAGCGCCGTGTCGAGCACGCGGGTGCACGCGCCGCTGCGGCCCGCGGCGAAGTGGGCGCGGGCGGACTGCAGGAGGGCGTCGGCGCGGCCGTGGACGTCGTCCAGCTCCTGGAAGAGGAAGAGCGCCTCGGTCGCGCGCCGCAGGGCCTTGGCGTGGTCCTTCTGGGTCAGTACGCCGGCGTGCTCGACCAGGCTGCGGGCCAGCGCGGACCGGTCCCGGCCCGCGCGCGCCGCCGACACCGCCGCCTCGAACAGCTCGGCCGCCGTGTCCCACGCGCCCCAGTGGCGCAAGGAGGTGGCGAGGGCGTGCGGGAACGGCACCGCGTGCTCCGGTGACTCGGCCGCGGCGGTGCGCGCGAGGGCGAGCAGGTTGCCCCGCTCCACGCTGAGCCAGGCCGAGGCCTCGTCCCCGTCGCCGAACTCGGGGGCGCAGGGGGAGGCCAGGTGCGGCCCGGGTGCCAGCACGCGGCGGTGCGGCTCGGCGCGGACGGCGGCCCGGTGGGCGGCGGTCAGATAGCAGTCGAGCAGCCGGCCGAGGGCCGCCCGGCGCTCGGCGCGGGAGTCGTCGCGCGCGCACATCCGCAGCCCGAAGGCGCGGGTGAGGTCGTGCAGGCGGTAGCGGTCCGTGACGGGCTCGTCGAGCAGGTTGCGGTCGAGCAGGTGGTCGAGGAGCTTGCGGGCACGGTCCGTCAGCGCCCGCCGCTGCCCGGGCGCGGCCGTCCCGGGGCCCTCGTCCGGCGGGCGTCCGGGCGCCGTGAGCGCCGCCGTCGCGTGCGGGGTGATGTCAGGGCCGGGGTGCAGCGCCACGCGGCGCAGCACCCGCGCCGCCTCCGGTCCCAGGTCCGCGTACGACAGGGAGAAGGCGGAGGCCACCCGGTCGCCGGCGAACTCGTCCAACGGGTCGGCGGCCCGTACGAGACGGTCGGTGAGATGGTCCAGGCTCCACGAGTCCCGGTGCCGGAACTGGCTCGCCAGCAGCTGGAGCGCGAGCGGGTGGCAGCCGCACGCGCCCACCGTCCGGGCCAGGGCCGGGACACCGGCGGGCAGCCCGGCCGCCCCGGCGACGCGCCGGAACAGCGCGGCGGCCTCGGCCGCGGACAGCACCTCCAGGAACAGCGGGGTCGCGCCGTCCAGGCCGGTGAGCCGGTTGCGGCTGGTGACGAAGGCGCGGCAGGAGGCGGTGCCGGGCAGCAGCGGCGTGACCTGCTGCGCGTCGCGGGCGTTGTCGAGCACCACCAGGACACGCCGCCGCGCCGTCCACGCGCGCCAGCGCGCCACCCGCTCGTCGAGTGACGTGCCGCGCTCGTCCCGCGCGTTGTCCCGCTCGTCCCGCTCGTCCGTGGCGCCCGCCGCGCGCAGCAGGAGGTCGAGCGCCTGGGCGGGGTCGTAGGGCGGCAGCGTGCCGTATCCGCGCAGGTCGACGTAGAGCTGACCGTCGGGGTAGGCCTCCGTGAGACGGTGGGCGGCGTGGACCACCAAGGCGGTCTTGCCGACGCCCGGCATGCCGTGCACCACGGTGACGGGCAGCGACGCGGGGGCCTCGGGCGGCGCCGCGTCCGGGCCGGACCCGTCGAGCAGGATGCGCAGTTCCGCCGCCCGGCCGGTGAAGTCCCGTACGTCGCGGGGGAGGTTGGTGGGTGGGGCGTCGGCCGGGTTCGGGCGGGGCCGGGGTGACGGGCGGGGCCCGTCGGGCTCCCTGGGGCTGCCGGTCTTCCCGGGGCTGTCGGGCTGCCCGGGGCTGCCGGTCTCCCTGGGTCTGTCGGGCTCCCCAGGGCTGCCGGGCTCTCCGGTGCCGCTGGTACGTCCCGCTCCGCCGGACTGGCCGGGCCTGTCCGCCCCCTCGCCGCCGGGGGTGTCCGACGGCACCAGGGGTGCGGCCGGGGCGGATGGGGCTGCGTGGGCCGATGGGGTCGCAGGGGGCGACGAGGCTGTGTGGGCCGAGAGGGCTGCGTGGGCAGGTGGGGCTGTGTGGGGCGAGGGGCCTCCGTGGGCCGCGGGGGTGTCCCGGCCGCTGTCGGCGACGGCGCCCCCGGCCTCCGGTCGTGCCCCCGCGGCGCGGGGCGCCCCGGGCGGTGTCCCGGCCGTCTCCATCAGCGTCCGGTCCTGTTCGAGGATGCGCCGGTGCAACTCCCGCAGCTCCGCGCCCGGTTCGATGCCCTGTCCCTCGTGCAGGCGGGCGCGCGTGGTGCGGTACAGGGCGAGCGCCTCGTCGTGCCGCCCCGAGCGGTACAGCGCCAGCATCAGCGCCGCGACCACCTGCTGGGCGAGGGGGTTCTGCGCGGCCAGCTCGTGCAGTTCGCCGATGAGGTCGGCGTGGCGCCCCAGTTCGAGCTCCAGGCGGATGCGCTCCTCCCGCACACGGCGGTGGTCCTCCAGGAGCCGGGCCCGCGCCGAGCCCGCCCACGCGCCGGTGAACTCCGTCAGCGGCTCGCCGCGCCACAGCGACTCGGCGGTCCGCAGCAGCCCGATCGCCAGCTCCCTGCGGCCCCGCGCCGCGGCCGAGGCGGCGTTGCCGCGCAGCCGCCGGTGGCGCAGCAGGTCGACGGCGTCCGGGGCGATCCGCAGGCGGTAGTGGCGGGGCGCGTACCGCTCCAGGCGCGCCTCGTCGCTCCCGGCGGCCTTGGCCAGCCGGGAGCGCAGCCGCGACAGATAGCTCTGCAGCGTGTCCTGCGCCGTACGCGGCGGCTCGCCGTCCCAGACGCGGTCCATGAGCGCGTCGACGGAGACCGGATCGCCGTGGGCGTGCACCAGGACGGCGAGCACACAGCGCTCCTTGGGCGATCCGAGCTCGTACTGCCGCCCCTCCCGCCAGAGTTCGAGAGGTCCCAGAGCCAGTAGGTCCACCATCACCCCCGTGGGTGCGCGGCCGGTGCCTGCCCTGCCACCGGACGGTCCCGCACATGTGTGCGGCACTTCGCTCACTGTGGTCCCGGTCACAGGGGGAGCGGGCAGGGGCGCACGGTTGCGCGGCGGGCGCATGGGGCGCTCTGTTGGCCGGAACTCACCACAGCCCCCGGAGTGCAGGATTCCTGCAACCCGTCCGCCCAGTCCCGGGGGGCACGCTGTCGGCGTCCGAGACCATCCGCGCCGCGGCGGCGACCGCCGCGGGGAAGCGAGAGACCGGGGGATGCCCATCATGACCGTGACCATGCTGGAAGGACAAGGACTCCCCGTGCCCGTGCGCCTGGACGCCGACCGCTGGGCCACCCGGCGGGTCCGCAGGCGCGTGCTGGCCGTGGTCCACACGGTGACGTCCGGGAGGCGGCTGCTCGACACGGTCCGGCTGCTGGCGGACGACTGGCGCGTGCAGGTGTTCTTCACCGCGGCGCCGGACGTGTTCCACTGCGGCGTGGCCGACTTCCTTGCGGAGCTCAAGGGCGTCGTCCTGCCGTGGAGCCAGGCGGTGCAGACCGTCTTCGACCTGGCCGTGGCGGCGGGCCACGGGGGCCTGCACGAACTGCACGCGCCGGTGGTCGTCCTGCCGCACGGCGCCGGCCACAACAAGGTCGTGCCCGGCGGGCCGCGCGGCCGGGCCGTCGCCGCGCCCGGCGTGTACGGCCTGAGCAGGCAGCGGCTCGTCCGCGACGGCGTCCTGGTCCCCGAGACGATCGTCCTCGCGCACCACGACGAGCTGGAGCGGCTGCGCCGCGCCTGCCCGGAGGCGCTGCCCGCCGCCGAGGTCGTCGGCGACCCGTGCCACGACCGCGTCGTCGCGAGCGGGCCCGCCCGCGCCCTGTACCGGCAGGCCCTGCGGACCGGGGCCGGGGAGCGGCTCGTCCTGGTGTGCTCCACCTGGGGGCCCGGCTCGCTCCTCGCGGGCGGCGGCAGGGAGCTGATCGAGTCGCTGGTCACCGAACTGCCGCCCGGCCACCGGGTGGCCGCGCTGCTGCACCCGCACGTCTGGCACACCCACAGCGAGTGGCAGGTCCGCAACTGGTTCGCGGGGCTCGGCCGCCGCGGGCTGTGCGTGGTCGACCACCGCGCCGACTGGGTGGGCGCCCTCGTCGCCGCCGACTTCGTCGTGGGCGACCACGGCTCGGTCTCGCTGTACGCCGCCATGACGGGGGCGCCCGTGCTGCTGGCCCGGCTGCCGGACGCCGACGTGGACCCCGGGTCGCCGCTGGCCGAACTCGGCACGTTCGCGCCGCGGTTGCGCGTCGGCCGTCCCGTGCTGCCGCAGCTCACCCACGCCGCGGCGGCGTACCGCCCGGAGCCGTACGCGCGCGTGGCCGCGCGCATCACCTCCGAGCCGGGCCGCTTCGCCCGCAACATGCGGGCGCTGCTCTACCGCAAGCTGCGGCTGCGGGCGCCCGGACCGGTCCCCGCCGAGCGGCCGGCGGGCCTGCCCCGCGTCCTGACGTACGACGAGCCGGGCAGCGTGGTGTCATGACCGGGCCCTCCGCCGGGGGCGGGCCCTTCGCCGCCAGGGGTGAGCCCTCCGCTGCCGGGGGAGGGCCGTCCGCCGCCGGAAGCGGCCCCCGCGCCGCCGGAAGCGGCCCCCGCGCCGCCGGGAGCGGCCCCCGCGCCACCGGATCCGTCCCCCACGCCGTCGAACGGGTCCGTGTCACGCTCCCGCATCCGCATCCGCATCCGCATCCGCATCCGCATCCGCCCGGGCATCGCCCCGGGTTCGTGGACGAGCACCTGCGGGTGGCGTTGCCCGCGCCCGCTGCCTGGGTGCGACTCGGTGACGTCCTGTGCGCGCGGTCGGCTCCCGCGTGCTGCACCGACGGGCCGTGCGCGCGGTCGGCCTCCGCCCGGCGCGCCGACGACCTCGCGGCCCGCTACCCGGGCGCCCTCGTCGTGGCCGTGCACCACGGCCGCCACT
The DNA here is from genome assembly GCF_030010595.1 of Streptomyces sp. CC224B. Lineage (NCBI taxonomy): Bacteria > Bacillati > Actinomycetota > Actinomycetes > Kitasatosporales > Streptomycetaceae > Streptomyces > Streptomyces sp. CC224B. The sequence continues at coordinate 32,678 of NZ_JASCXL010000023.1, forward strand.
GCTGGGTGCGGCTCGGCCCGGCGGGCGGCGCCCTGTACCTGCGGGCCCGGCCGGGGCGCGCCGTGCCGCGGGCGCTCTGGCCGGCGTGGGCGTCGCTCGCGCACGCGTGGCTCGCCGCCGGGCTGCCGGTACGGGACCTGGCCGGGCCGACGCCGGGCCCGGGCCCGGTGGTGTCACTCCTCGGCCGGGGCCGGCAGGCGGTCCAGGTCCGCGCGCGCCCGGCCCGCGTCGGCTGAGTCCGTGCGGCCCGCCGCGCCGTACAGCTCCAGGGCCTCGCCGTAGCGCGCGCGGGCCAGGGCGGCGTCGCCGCGCACCTCCGCGAGCTCGGCGAGGGCGTGCAGGGCCCGCGCCGTCTCGTAGGCGGCGGACATGGCCCGCAGGTCGTCCAGGGCCGCCGTCAGCCGCTCCTCGGCGGGGTCGGCCTCTCCCCGGGCGAGGTGGGCGCGGCCGAGCACGATGGCCGCGCGCGCCGCGTTGTAGGTGTCACCGGACGCGCCCAGGACCGCGTGCGCGGCGGCCGCGTGGTCCGCCGCCTCGAGGGCGCGTCCCTGGCCGAGCGCCACGTCGGCGAGGTTGAGCCGGGCCAGGCCGCCCGCGCGGACGTCGCCGCACCGGGGCAGCTCCCGCGCCGCGCGGGTGAAGTACCGCGTGGCCTCGTCGGGGCGGCCGAGCCGCTGGTGGGCGAGGCCGCGGTAGTTGAGCGTGCGCGCGTGGCCGAGCGCGTTGCCGTCGGCCCGGAACTGGCGCGCCGCGCGCTCGAACATGGCGAGGGCCCGCTCCGGGTGGCCCGTGCCCAGCTCCCCGACGCCGCCGGAGGTCAGCATCCGGCACTGCGCCGCGGTGTCCCCGAGCTCCTCGGCGGCGGCGAGCCCCTCCTCGTGCGCGGCCCGCCACTGCTCGTAGAACTTGCGGCGCAGGAACAGCGGCCACAGCGCGTCGGCGAGCTGCCAGCTCACCGTCGGGAAGGCGGAGCGGGCCCGGCGGATCACCGCCATCGCGTTGGCCAGCTCGCGCTCCTGCCAGTCGAGCGCCGCCTCGGTGCCCGCCCCGAAGTCCTCGGTGACGACCGGCCCTTCGCCGTAGTCGCGGGCCATCGTGCGGTGCTGCGGGTCGACCACCTCCTCGGCGCGGGTCGCGGTGGCCAGGTAGTGGTCGGCGACGCGCCGCAGCGCGGCCGCGCGCTCCGGCTCCGGCTCGTCCCGCTCGGCCTTGTGGGCCGCGTGCAGGCGGACCAGGTCGTGGAAGCGGTGGCGGTCCTCGTCGGCGTCGGTCAGCAGGCTCGCCCGGTGCAGCAGGTCGAGCAGCGCGCGCGCCCGCGCGCGGGTCCCGCTCTCGGGGGACGACGGCTCGGCGAGCAGCGCGACCGCCACCCCGTCGCCGAACTCGGAGCCCGGGTGCAGTCCGAGCAGCCGGTAGAGCCGCGCGGCGTCCGGCGGCAGCTCCTGGTACGTCAGGTCCAGCGCGGCCCGTACGTTGTGGTCGCCGTCGATGGCCAGCTCCTCCAGACGGTCGTGCTCCTCGGCCAGGGCCCGCACCATCGTGGTGATGCCGCGCCGGGGCCGGGCCGCGAGCCGCGCCCCGGCCACGCGCACCGCGAGGGGCAGGCCCGCGCACAGCTCGACCAGCGCGCGGGCCTGTTCCGGCTGGGCCCGCACCCGGTCGTCGGCGAGGGTCTCGGCGAGGAGCTCGACGGCGTCGTCGACCCCGAGCGGCTCCAGGTGCAGCCAGTGGCAGCCGTCCACGCTCAGCCCCGGCAGCCGCCAGCGGCTGGTCACCGCGGTCACGCCGGGCCCGCCGGGCAGCAGTGGCCGCACCTGCGCCGCCGACGCGGCGTCGTCGAGCAGCACCACCAGGCGCCGCCCCGCGGTCAGCGAGCGGTACAGGGCGCTGCGCTCGGCGAACGTACGGGGCACCTGGGCGCCGGGGACCCCCAGGGCCCGCAGGAAGCGGCCCGTGACCTCGGCGGGGTCCGCGGGCCCGGCCGCCGACTGCGCGCCCAGGTCCGCGTACAACTGCCCGTCAGGACAGGGTTCGCGCAGCGTGTGCAGCCAGGCCAGCGCGAGGGCCGTCTTGCCGACGCCGCCGAGGCCGCTGACGGCGACGAGCGTACGGTCGCCCGCGCGGCCCGCCCGCACGCGCCGGCTCTCCAGGAGGCGCAGCTCGGCCGCGCGGTCCGTGATCCGGCCCGTCGGCGGCAACTGCCACGGCGGGTGCGGCCGGGGCGGCGGTGACTGGACGTGGATGCCGCCGTACACGGTCTGCGCCTGCACGGCCGGCCCGTGCACCGTGCCGCTCAGCTCGTTGTGGCCGCCGCGCTCCTGCCCCCACACCCGGACCCCCTCCGCCCGCGGGCGGCCCCTGCCTGGGACCGGCCCTGGAGACATGCTTTCCGTACAGGTGACCGATATCCGCGCGCGCGGCGCGCACCGCACGGAGGAGGCCGAAACACGGCCCCGCGGAAGGAGCGGGTCCGCACGGAGGGAGCGGGTCCGCACACACGCGGAACGGAAACCACCGGGGGAGCGGAAGCCGCCGACGGAACGGAGCCCTCAGCGGAACGGAGCCCTCAGCGGAACGGCACCGTCAGCCAGGGGCTGTCCGGGTCGGTCGTCAGGGCGCGGTGCGCCTGGAGGACCGTCGTGTACCAGCTCCCGAACTCCTCCTCGTCGAAGTGCAGGCAGCGGCCGAGGACGTAGCCCGCGGAGAACTCCTCCCAGGAGGCGTACGCCGCCCGCGCCTCGTGGGACGCCCGCTCCAGGGCCGACTCCAGCTCCGCGTGCGTGGCGTAGCGGGCGCCGCGGCCCCAGCGGGCCATCTTGGAGGCGCGCCCGATGTCCCAGGCCGCGACGGTGCGCACGTACCCGTCGGCGGGCAGCAACCCGTCGGCCCGGAAGCGGGCCTCGTACCGCAGGACCTTGCCGACCAGGGCGCGCAGCGCGGCCACGAACTGGTCGAGTTCCGGGTCGTCACCGGGGCGGTGCGGCGCGCCGGGCCCGCTCGTGGCCACGACGCGCTCCCGCAGGGCCGCCTCCACGCGCCGCCGCCACAGCTCCGGGTCGACGGGCCCGTGCTCGGCCCGGAGCGCGGCGCGGACGCCCAGGACGAAGTCCCAGTACCACGGGGACACTTCACGGTCCAGCAGCCGCTCCTGGACGTCGAGCCACTCCGCGCGGTCGCGGACGCCCCACCACTCCTCCAGGCGCGCCACCTCGTTGCTGTAGCCCGCGCCGTGCCAGTCGAGCGTGTTCCACGGGTCGCCGTTGGCGTAGCAGAGGTGGGCGCCGCAGGCCAGGCCGTGCAGGAGCGGGCCGGGCGCGGGGGCGCCGGTGCGGCGGGTCTCGATGCGGTCGCCGAGCCGCTCCTCGCGGTGGTGGTCGTCGTGCAGGTCGGCCCAGACCCGCCGCTCCTCCTCCGTGGTGAGGTAGTACTGCTCGCACGGCGTCTGGGTGTTGACGACCAGGACGTCCACGTCGTCCGGCCAGGAGCGGGCGAGGGTGCCCAGGGTCACGTACTCGTAGACGAGGTCGGGGTGCGGGCGCGGCAGGAAACCGGCGGTGTAGACCTGTGCGACCCGGCGGCCGTCGGGCACCTCGACGCTGAACAGCGGCGGCGCGTCGGGCTGCGCGGCCAGGTCGGTGAGCAGGACCGGCCGGTAGACGCCCGCGACGGCGAGCGCCCGCAGGTACGTGTAGCCGTCGTCGGCCCGGACGAGCTCGTACAGGTGCTCCTCCAGGTCGGCGGGGGCCTGCCAGGGGACACCGTCCTCCGGCTCCGGCACGATCGGGAACACGTCGTCGTGGTACTCGTCTTCGGCTGCCGCGTACATGCCCGGCTCGCTCTCGCTTCCGTGGTCGGGGTGCTCGTCGTATGCGCTGATCTGCCGTACGCGACGTTCTGCCGTACGTGCTGATCTGCCGTACGTGAGGACCTGTCGTACGTGATGATCTTTCCCGGGCACCGTATCCCGGCGGGTCCGGCCTGCCGACGGGGCCGGCCTGCCGACGGGCCCGGCGCCCCGCGCGGTCCGGCCGGCTCGCGCCGCGGTCAGTCCGTGAGCGTCAGGCGCAGCGACGTGAGGCCGTTGATGAAGTGCGAGACCAGGCGGCGGGGCGGCGCGGCGGGCCCGAGCACGGGCGTGGCGGCGAGCGTCTCCTCGTACAGGACGGTGAGTTGCAGGCGCGCGAAGTGCGCGCCCAGGCAGACGTGCGGGCCGTCGCCGAACGCCACGTGCGGGTTGGGCGCGCGGGTCAGGTCGAGGCGGTCCGGGTCGGCGAAGGCGTGCTCGTCGCGGTGGGCCGCCGCGTGGAAGACGACCACCTTGTCGCCGCGCCGGATGCGCCGCCCGGCGAGCTCGGTGTCGCGGGCCGCCGTGCGCCGGAAGCTCAGCACCGGCGGGTGCCAGCGCAGCAGCTCCTCCACCGCCCCGGCCATCGGGGCGGCGCCCGTGCGCAGGCGGTGCTGCTCGCCCGGGTGCGCGGCGAGCGCGAGCAGGCCGCCGGGGGCCGCGGCGCGCACGGTGTCGTTGCCCGCGACCGTCAGCAGGAAGAAGCACATCTCCAGCTCGGGCACGGCCACTCCGGGCGTCGTGGCGAGCGTGGTGAGGACGTCGTCGCCGGGGTGGCGCCGCTTGTGCGCGGCCAGGTCGGCGGCGTACGCGAACATGTCGCGGAGCAGGGCGGGGGAGCGCGGGTTCACCGGCCGCCCGTCCGGGCCGCGGACCGGTTCGCCCGCCTCGTCCGGGTCCTGGTAGCCGATGACGCGCCGCGTCCAGTCCAGGAGCAGGCCACGGTCGGACGGGGGGACGCCGAGCAGGTCCGCGAGGTTGAGGACCGCGTAGTCGTCGGTGACCGCGCGCACGACGTCACAGGTGCCGTCCCCGGCGCGGGCCTCCGCGACGGCGCGCGCGAGCAGGGTGCGCGCCCGCCGCCGCGTCGGCGCCGCGAACCGGGCCACGCGGCGCGGCGTGAACGCCCGGCTGACCAGGCGCCGCAGCCTGCCGTGCGCGGGCGGGTCCTGGTTGAGCATCATGCGGCGGATGAACGGCAGGTCGTCCGGGTCCGGGTCGCGGATCTGCGTGGCCCCCAGGCACGAGGAGTACGCCGTCGCGTCCTTGAGGACCGCCGTGACGTCCGCGTGCCGCGTCACCGCCCAGAAGCCGGGCCCCGCGGGCCAGCCGAGCACCGGCGGCTCCTCCTGCCAGGCCACCGGGTGGTGGTCGCGCAGCACGCGGTAGCGGTCGTAGGGCACGGCACGGGCGTACAGGCGCGGGTCGAAGACGTCCGGGACCCCGTCCGGGGCACCGGGGTGCTCGGGCGTGGCGGCGACCGGTGGACCCTGGGTCACGCGGCGCCGCCCGTTCCGGGTGCTGCGGTGCCCGGACGTCCAGTCCCCGTCTCCGGGCCGCCGGTCCCCGTCTCCGGGGTGCCGTCGTCCGCCCGGAGGAAGTCCTCGACGGCGCGGATCAGCTCCAGGGGCCGCTCGTCCATGGCGTAGTGCCCGGCGCCCGGCAGCTCCACCAGCTCGCCGTGCGGGAAGGCGCGCAGCCACGTCCGCCGCATCACCTCCGCCGGGAGCGCCGGATCGAGGGCGCCGGTCACGGCGAGCGCCGGCACCGGCGACCCCGCCACGCGGGCCTGGAAGTCGTGGTCCGCCCAGCCGTCCAGCCAGGCGCGGAACGCCCTGGCGTCGCTGCACGCGAAGGACCGGTCCACCATGCGGCGCAGCCACGCCGCCGGGCGCCCGCCGCCCGTCGTCAGGTCGATGATCGTGCGGCGGCTGTCCGCCGACTGCCCGGCCGACGCGAACAGCTCCCGCTGCCCGGGCGGCATCGGCACGCCCGAGGCGGGCACCGGCGAGATCCCGGCGATCCTGCGCACCCGGTCCGGCGCGTCGGCCGCCACGTGCTGCGCCACCCCGCCGCCCAGCGAGTGCCCGACGACCGAGAACCGCCGCCAGCCGAGGCGGTCCGCGAGCGCCAGCACGTCGGCGGCCGCCTCCGCCGTCGTGTACGTCCCGGGGACGTGCCGCGCCTCGCCGTACCCGCGCAGGTCCACCACGGCGTACTGGAAGGCGCCGGTGTCCAGGTCGGCGCGGACCGGCGCGTACGCCGACCGGTCCGCGAACCAGCCGTGCACGGCGACGACTTTGTGCGGGCCCTCGCCCACCAGGTCGTGCGGCAGCGTGAAGGAGGTCACGACGGCCACCATGACCGCGCACCGGGGACCGCGCAAGGGTGCGGGCGTGCGCCCCCGGGGCACCGGGTGCCCGAACTCTCCCTCCACCCGGCCAAGTTGCCCGTCCGGCTGCGGACGGTGGGTCACGGTGGCCAGAATGTGACGCATGGCCGTCCGCCGCCCGAGCTGCCCGTCGGGCGAGGAACCGGTCGCCGGGGCCACTGGCTGAATTCCGCCCATGGGCCCGGGGCCTCCGGCGCCGGACCGGCCTGAACCGCAGCAGGCTGCCGGACGGCGGCAGCCTGCTGTGCGTCGCCGCCTCGCCCCGGCGCCCGGGGAACGCACCGGGGGGGCACTCCAGTTCCGCGGCCCGGCTGCCAGTTCGGGCGCCGCGTGCCGAACGGCCGTCCGCGCACACGGCCGTCCGCGCACACGGCCGTCCGCGCAAGGGGTGCGACCTCGGGAAACGGCGGGGGGGACTGCGGAGGGTCCGCACCCATTTTTCCGGAATGGGGGATTCATGGAACTTTCGTGGTGTGCCGGGAGTCCCATGAAGTGAACGCCGAACCACGGCTGGACACGGGGGTGTTCCACTTGACCGACATCGACCTCGGCTTGGACGTACCGTTCGACACCGATGAGGACGGCCTGACCACGGGGGGCGCGGACGGCCGCGAGCTCGTTCCGTACGTGGCGCCGCTGACCGTTCCGCCCGTCCTGCGCCCGGCGGGCGGTGACGTCCGCGAGGAGACGGAGATCGCGGTCCGCCCGGCCTGGGTGCGCCTGCACCCGCAGCTGCCACCCACGCTCATGTGGGGGTACGACGGCTGCGTGCCGGGCCCCACCATCGAGGTGCGGCGCGGCGAGCGCTTCCGCATCGCCTGGACCAACCGCGTCCCCAAGGAGAGCGAGTTCCCCGTCACGGCCGTGGAGGTGCAGCGCACGGGCCCGCCGCCCTCCACCGTCCCGGGCCGCGAGGGCGTCGAGCCCAACAAGGACGTGGCCGCGCTCCCCGCCTGGACCGTCACGCACGTCCACGGCGCCCAGACCGGCGGCGGCAACGACGGCTGGGCGGACAACGCCGTGGGCTTCGGCGACGCCCAGCTCTCCGAGTACCCGAACGACCACCAGGCGGTGCAGTGGTGGTACCACGACCACGCCATGAACATCACCAGGTGGAACGTGTACGCGGGCCTGTACGGCACCTACCTGGTCCGCGACGACGAGGAGGACGCGCTCCAACTGCCTTCCGGCAAGCGGGAGATCCCCCTCCTCATCGCCGACCGCAACCTGGACACGGACGAGGACGGCCGCCTGACCGGCCGCCTCCTGCACAAGACCACGATCGTCGACCCGAAGAACGCGGAGACCGGCAAGCCGGTCTCCCTGCCCTTCACCGGCCCGTACACCACGGTCAACGGCCGCATCTGGCCGTACGCGGAGGTGGCCCCGGGGTGGTACCGCTTCCGCCTGGTCAACGCGTCGAACGCCCGGACGTACGAGCTCGTCCTCATCGACGAGGACGGCGCCCCGGTGCCCGGCGTCGTCCACCAGATCGGCAGCGACGGCGGCCTGCTGCCGCGCCCGGTGCCGATCGACTTCGGCGCCACCGAAGGGTCCCTGCCCACGCTCACCGTCGCCTCCGCCGAGCGCTTCGACCTCCTCGTCGACTTCCGCAGGCTCGCCGGCAAGCGGCTCCGCCTGGTCAACAAGGGGCCGAACGCGGCGCCGGGCGTCCCGGACCAGGCCGGTGACGTGCCCTACCCGCACGTCATGGAGTTCCGGGTGGGCCGCGGCGGCGGCGCCCCGGAGACCTTCCGGCTGCCCGAGGTCCTCTCCGGCTCCTTCCGCCCGATCGGGCACGGCGTCCCGCACGGCCACCGCCTGGTCGTGCTGACGCCGCCCGCCACGAAGGGCGGCGGCGGCCACCCGGAGATGTGGGAGATGGTCGAGGACAAGAACCCCGGGAACATCCCGTTCCCCACCGACGGCGTCATCCAGCTCCGCGGCCCCGACGGCGTGGTGAAGACCTACCGCAGGATCGCCCGCACGTTCAACGACGGCCTCGGCTTCACCATCGCGGAAGGCGCCTACGAGCAGTGGAGCTTCCTGAACCTCGCGGTGCGCCCGAACGTCACCCACCCCATGCACATCCACCTGGCCGACTTCCAGCTCCTCGGCCGCGACACCTACGACGCCTCGGGCTTCGACACGGACGCCGGCGGCACGCGGACGCCGATCACGTACGACCCCGGCAAGCCCGTTCCGCTCGCTCCCAACGAGCGGGGCTGGAAGGACGTGTTCCGGGTGCCCGGGGGCCAGATGCTCCGCGTCATCGGCAAGTTCGACGGGGCGTACGGCCGCTTCATGTACCACTGCCACCTCCTCGAACACGAGGACATGGGCATGATGCGGCCCTTCGTGGTGATGCCCAAGGAGGCCCTGAAGTTCGACCACGGGGGTCATGGGGGTCATGGGGGTCACGGAGGGCACGGCGGGCACGAGGGTGGTCACGGGGGCCACTGAGGTCCCTGCCGCTTCCCGGAATCCCCGCCCGCTCCCACCGGGGCGGGGCCCGTCAGGCGGTGGCCACCCGGGCCGCCGCCCGCTCCACCGCGGCCCGCGCCAGCGCCCGTACGAAGGGGTGCGGCCGCCCCTCGTCCCCGCTCAACTCGGGCTGGAACAGCGTCGCCAGGAAGAAGGGGTGCCCCGGCAGCTCGACCACCCGCGCCTGCCCCGCCTCGTCCGTCCCCGAGAAGCGCAACCCGTGCCTCCGCAGCGTCTCGAGGTGCGCCGGGTCGCCCGGACCGTACGAGCAGTGGTACCGCTCCACCGTCCGGCCGGACCCGAGGACCGCTTCCGCGAGCGACCCGGGGGCGAGCGTCACCACCCCTTCGTGCCCGACGAGCGAGCAGGCGAGCGGCGCGATGAGCAGGTCCTCGGCGCCGGGGTCGTTCTCGGCGTGCGCGACGTCCGGCAGGCCGCACACGTGCCGCGCGTACTCCAGGAGGGTGTGCTGGAACCCGCCGCAGGTGCCGAGGAACGGGACGCCCTCCTCGCGCGCGGTGCGGATCGCGGCGAGCGCGCCCGCCTCGCTCCGGTACGGGCTGCCCGGCAGCGCCCACACCGCGTCGAAGCCGCGTACGGCCCCGGGCTCGGCGGCGGCGTCCTCGGTGGGGATCCAGTACGCGTCCAGGACCAGCCCGTCCCGGGCGGCCAGCGCCTCCAGGAGGACGGGGACGCGGCGGTGCGCGGTGACGTTCGGGGAGCGGTCCCCCACGAGGGCGACCCGGGCGGCCTGAGCGGCCCGGGCGGCCCGCGCCGGCGTGGAGGGGACGGAAGTCGTCGCGTTCATGTCGGTCATGCCGATCATCCTCGGGGCGCTCCCGCTTCACGTCCAACGATGATCGCTGCACCCCCGATAAGCACCGCTGATGACGCCCGCGCGATGCTGACCCCATGGACCCGCACCTCCTGCGCACGTACGTCACCGTGGCCCGCCTGGCCTCCTTCTCCGCCGCCGCGCGTGCCCTCGGCTACACCCAGTCCGCGGTCTCCCAGCAGGTCGCCGCCCTCGAACAGGACCTCGGGGCGCCGCTTTTGACCCGCCGTCCGGTCGCGCCCACGCGGGCGGGCGAGCGACTCCTGGAACACGCGGGTCCGCTGCTGCTGCGGCTCCAGGCGGCCCGCGCCGACATCGCCGCCCTCGTGGGCGCACCGGACGGAGGCCTCACCCTGGCCGCCGCCCCGACCGCCCTGACGCCCCGGGTGCTGCGCGCGCTGCCGCCGACGGGCGTCACCCTGCGGGTGCTGCCGCGCGCCGACGTGCCCGAGGCCGTCGCCACGGGAGCCGCGGACCTGGGGCTCGTCGACGGCCTCGCCGCGCCGAACGACCCGCTGCGCCTCGCCGACGTCGCCCCGCTCACCGCCCGGGGCGCGGGCCAGGAACCGGTGTGCGTCCTGCTGCCCGCCGCCCACCCGCTGGCCCACCGCGCCGGACTGCGCCTCGCCGACCTCGCCGACGCCCGCTGGCTCGACGCGCCCGGCGCCGGCCTGCCCCTCGACCACCTGCGCACCGCGACCGGCTCCACGGGCTTCCGCCCGGCCCTGCGCTACGAGGGCACGGACCTCCAGGCCCTCACCGCCCTCGCGGCGGCCGGGCACGGGCTCGCCCTGGTGCCCCGCTCGGCGGTGCGCGACACCGGCGGCCTCGCCGCCGTGCCGCTCACCGCGCCCCGCGTCGTGCACCGCACCGAGCTGCTGTACGCCGGTGCCCCGCGCGGGGCCGCCGCCGACTTCGCCGCACGCGTGGACGTCACCCGTTCGTGAATCGTGGCGCGGTGTCACGCCGGGTAGGGCTGTGGCCGGAGGCGAGCCATGGAACAGACCGCGTTGCGTCCGAAGCCCATGCCGGGACACGAGTCCGGCTCCGGCAGGACATCCACCCAGGAGCCCCGTCCGCCTGCCGCGCGCCGCCGCGGCAAGCGGTTCACCACGCTCCTCCTCGGCCTGCTGTGCGCCCTGGTGCTGCTGCTCACGGGCGTCGGCCTCGGCACCGTGGGCGCCACGGTCATCAGCATGAGCAAGCTCGCGGAGATGCAGAAGCAGGCCGCGGGGTCCGGCACGGCTCCGGGACCGCAGGGGCTGGGGCCGGGCGGAGCGGCGCCCGACGGCCGGACCCCGCCGGGCAGGGCGCCGACCCCGGGCGCCCGCACCGGCGCGGGCACCACCAACGGCCCCTCCACCGAGGGAACGGCCACCACCGACGGACGTACCACCACCGGCGGACGTACCACCACCGGCGGCAGGACCACGGCCAAGACCCCGCCCAAGGCCCCGTCCCGCCCGCAGCCGTACCCGCGGCACCGCACCGCCCCCGCCCCGGGCACCCGGGTCACCCTCGGCGTGGACGCCGTCGACGCCCCCGCAGGCAGCGGCGCGCTGCTCGTCGGCGTGCGCGAGCCGGGGCCCGGCCACGCGGCCGGACTGGCCCGCCGCGACGTCGTCGTCGCGTTCGGCGGCGCCCGGGTGCGCACGGCCGCCGAGCTCGCCCGGGAGGTGGCAGCGGCACACCCGGGCAGGAACGTCACTCTGGAGGTCCGTCAGGCGGCGGGCGGCCGCCGCACGGTGACGGTGTCGCCCGGCGTCACCACCTGACGCGCGGCGCGCCGGACGACCCACCGGGCCCTCGGACCACCCGGGCCGGGCCACCCGCTCAGGCCGCCCGGCTCGGACCACCCGGCTCAAACCACCCGGAAGTGCGTCGTCAGCCGCCGCTCGTCGTCCAGGACGTGACAGCCCGCCCGCGCGCGCCGGGGGAGCCCGCGCGGCGGCACGCGACCGCGGCGGCAGGCCCCGGTCCTCAGCCGGAGAGCTCGGCCCGCCAGTCCCGCGGCCACTGCCCCGACGGCGGCGGAGGCCCCCCGATGCCCAGGTCGCGCCGTGCGGACTCGTAGAAGGCGTCACGCGCGGCGCTGGCGAGGCGATGGGCCCCGGCCCAGCTCTCCGCGTCCACCGGGCCCTCCCGGACGAGCAGCTCTATGGACCAGATCGTCTCGTGCCAGCGCCGCGCCGCCGCGATCGTCGCCGCGTCCCCGACGAGCAGGACCGACTCCCACTCCGTCGCCCGGCGGGACTCCGCCTCGGCGAGCAGCGGCAGCCCCTCCGCCGGCGGCAACGGGTCGACCACGTGCGCGCACCCCAGGGCGGCGCCAATCCGCTGGGCGATCCGTAGCTGGGCCTTGAGGGCGTTGGCGTAACTCCCGTACGTCTCGAAGCGCTTCTCGTCCCACCGCTCGGTCCGCTGCCGCTCCCACCGCCGGCGCTCGGTCAGGCTCTGCGCGGCGTACGAGCCGACCGACCCGATCACGACGCCTATCAGGGCAGGCAGTTGGTCCCAGAGCGCCACGGTCCCCCCGTCCGCGGGCCCGTCCGGACCCGCCCGTCCCGGCCGGGTCCGCCGTCCGGTCCCGTCCCGTCCGGCCCGCCCGTCCCGCCGGTGCCCCGGCGCCGCGTGCCCTCGCTCCGCGGTCGGGAACCCCTACCCACCGCGCGCCGCGGCGTACCCCCGCGCGCGTCGCGGCGCGTTACACGCTCGCGCACGCCGGGCCGTCCGGGCAGGATGCTGGGGGAAGATCCCACGGCGGCCGACCGGCCGCACACCGCCAAGGAGGCCCGATGACCACGGCCACGCCCGTGCCCTTCACCGCCGACGACTACCGCGCCCGGATGGACCGCGCCGCACGCGCCGCGGCCGACGCGGGCCTCGCGGGCGTCCTCGTCGCGCCGGGCCCCGACCTGGTGTGGCTGACCGGCTACCGCGTGCCCGCCGAGACCGAGCGGCTCACCCTGCTCGTGCTCGTCCCCGGGCAGGACCCCGTGCTCGTGGTGCCCACCCTGGAGGCACCCGACGCCGAGCGCGCCACTGGCGCCCCCGCGCTCACCCTGCGCGACTGGACCGACGGCGTCGACCCGTACGCCGTGACCGCCCCGCTGCTCTCCGGCAGCGGCCGCTTCGGCGTGAGCGACAACGCCTGGGCGATGCACCTGCTGGGCATCCAGCGGCAGCTCCCCGACAGCTCGTACGTCGCGCTCACCGAGGCGCTGCCGATGCTGCGGGCCGTCAAGGACCAGGCGGAGCTGGAGCGCCTGGCCGCCGCCGGGGCCGCGGCCGACGCGGTGTACGAGGAGATCCGGAAGGTGGCGTTCGCGGGCCGCAGGGAGACCGACGTGGCCGGCGACCTCGCCGACCTGCTGCGCCAATTCGGGCACGAGCAGGTCGACTTCACCGTCGTCGGCTCCGGGCCGAACGGCGCAAGCCCGCACCACGAGGCCGGCGACCGCGTCATCGAGGACGGCGACATGGTGGTCCTGGACTTCGGCGGCCTCAAGGACGGCTACGGCTCCGACACCTCGCGCACCGTGCACGTCGGCGAGCCGACGGACGAGGAGCGGCGCGTCCACGACATCGTGCGCGAGGCCCAGGACGCCGCGTGCCGCGCGGTGCGCCCCGGCATCGCCTGCCAGGAGGTGGACCGCGTGGCCCGCGCCGTCATCACCGAAGCCGGGTACGGCGAGTACTTCATCCACCGCACCGGGCACGGCATCGGCGTCACCACCCACGAGCCGCCGTACATGATCGAGGGCGAGGAGCAGCCGCTCGTGCCCGGCATGTGCTTCTCCGTGGAGCCCGGCATCTACCTGCCCGGCCGCTTCGGCGTGCGCATCGAGGACATCGTCACGGTCACCGAGGACGGCGGCCGCCGTCTGAACACCACCCCGCGGGAGATGGCGATCGTGCACTGACGCACCACGCCGCGCAGGAGCGGGCGAGCGGGGCGAGCGCGCCGCCCCGCCGCCCGGCCAGGACCCGCCGCAACGCCCGGCTCGGCGCCCCGCGGCTCAGTCCCCCGCGAAGTGCGACAGCACGTCGTAGGGCGGCGGCAGCGGGCGGTCGCTCGCCTCGTCCAGGCGGCGCACCTGGTCCGCGGTCAGCTCCCAGCCGACCGCGCCGAGGTTGTCGGTGAGCTGCTCCACGGAGCGCGCGCCGACGATCGGCGCGGTCACGCCCGGCCGCTGGAGCAGCCACCGCAGCGAGACCTGCGCGGGCGTGCGCCCGGTCTCCCCGGCGACGGCCAGGACGGCGTCGACCACCCGCCACGTCTCCTCGGTGGCCCGGTCGTCCCAGAACCCGCTGCCGCGCGCGCCCTCCGGCGCGGCGGTGCCCCGGCGGTACTTCCCGGACAGCCACCCGGCGTGCAGCGGGCTGTACGGGATGACGCCGACGCCCTCCGACCGGCACAGCGGCAGCAGTTCCCACTCGGCCTCGCGGGCCAGCAGGTTGTAGATCGGCTGGAGGCACACGTACGGCTCCCAGCCGCGCGCGGCCGCCACGTCCAGGGCCTTCTGGAGCTGCCCGGGGCTGTGGTTGCTCGTGCCCACGTAGCGCACCTTGCCCGACGTCACCAGGGTGTCGAGCGTGGACAGCGTCTCCTCGAGCGGCGTGTGCGCGTCCCACACGTGCGTCTGGTAGAGGTCCACGTAGTCCGTGCCCAGGCGGCGCAGGCTCGCCTCCACCGCCGACAGGACGTGCTTGCGGCTCAGGCCGCGCGCGTTCGGCCCCTCGCCCATCGGCAGGAACACCTTGGTCGCGATCACCAGGTCGTCCCGTACGCGGCCCTTGAGCCAGCGGCCGAGCACCTCCTCCGAGACCCCCTGCCCGTACACGTCGGCGGTGTCGACGAACGTGCCGCCCGCCTCCGTGAACGCGTCCAGCATCGCGTGCGCCACCCGCTCGTCCGCGCCGCCGCCGAACATCATGGCGCCGAAGCACAGTTCACTGACCCGGAGCCCCGTGCTCCCCAGTCGCCGCTGTTCCATGACGTGCCCTCCTCGATGTCGCCCCCAGGCTATGCGGCACCACCGACACCGCCCACGGGGCGCCGGGCGCGGGCCCGAATCACTCCGCGGCGAGCACTGCGCACGACTCCGCGGGCAGCCGCAGCAGCCCGTCCCCGCCGGGCGCCTCGACGGGCTCCCACGCGGCCAGCACGCGGGCGCGGCGCGCGCCCAGGGGGACCTCCGCGGCCCGCCCGGAGAGGTTCACCACGACGCGCAGGTCCCCGCGGCGCACGGCGAACCACCGCGCCCGCGCGTCGTACGCCACCCGCACCGCCGCCAGGTCCGGGTCGGTGAGGTCCGCCCGCGCCCGGCGCAGCGCGATCAGCTCGCGGTACCAGGCGAGCACGCGCGCGTGGTGGCCCTTCTCCCGCTCGGCCCAGTCCAGGCAGGAGCGCTCCCGGGTCGCCGGGTCCTGCGGGTCCGGGATCTCCTCCTCCGCCCAGCCGTGGGCCGCGAACTCCCGCCGCCGCCCCTGCCGCACGGCCTCCGCGAGACCGGCGTCGGTGTGGTCGGTGAAGAACTGCCAGGGCGTGCTCGCCGCCCACTCCTCGCCCATGAACAGCATCGGCGTGAACGGCCCGGTGAGCGTGAGCGCGGCCGCGCACGCCAGCAGACCGGGGGAGAGGGACGCGGACAGGCGGTCCCCCAGCGCGCGGTTGCCGACCTGGTCGTGCGTCTGCGCGTAGCCGAGCAGCCGGTACGCGGGCGTACGGGCCCGGTCCAGGGGGCGGCCGTGGGCGCGGCCCCGGAAGCTGGAGTACGTGCCGTCGTGGAAGTAGCCGCGCGTCAGCGTCTTCTCCAGGGCGGCGAACGGGTCCCGGGCGAAGTCCGCGTAGTAGCCCTGCGACTCGCCGGTGAGCGCGGTGTGCAGCGCGTGGTGGAAGTCGTCGTTCCACTGCGCGTGCAGGCCGAAGCCGCCGCCCGCGCGCGGGGTGACGAGGCGCGGGTCGTTCAGGTCCGACTCGGCGATGAGCCCGAGCGGTCTGCCGAGCTCGCCGGCGAGAGCGTCGACGGCCGTGGCGAGCTCCTCCAGGAAGTGCAGCGCCCGCGTGTCGCACAGGGCGTGCACGGCGTCCAGGCGCAGCCCGTCGAGGCCGTAGTCGCGCAGCCAGGCGAGCGCGCCGCCGATCAGGTAGGCGCGCACCTCGTCCGAGCCGGGCGCGTCCAGGTTCACGGCGGATCCCCACGGGGTGTGGTGCGTGTCCGTGAAGTACGGCCCGAAGGCGGGCAGATGGTTCCCCGACGGGCCCAGGTGGTTGTGCACCACGTCCAGGACGACGCCGAGCCCCAGGGCGTGCGCGGCGTCGACGAACCGCTTCAGCGCCTCGGGCCCGCCGTACGGCTCGTGCACCGCCCACAGCGACACGCCCTCGTAGCCCCAGCCGTGCCGCCCCGGGAAGGGGCACAGCGGCATCAGCTCGACGTGCGTGACGCCCAGGTCCGCGAGGTGGTCCAGGCGCCCGGCCGCGGCGTCCAGGGTGCCCTCCGGCGTGTACGTGCCCACGTGCAGCTCGTACAGGACCGCGTCCCGCAGGCTCCGGCCGGCCCACGGCGCCTGCCACGCGAACCGCTCGTGCTCGACCACCGCGCTCAGGCCGTCGGGCCCGTCCGGCTGCCGCGCCGAGCGCGGGTCGGGCAGCACGGGGCCGCCGTCGAGCGCGAAGCCGTACCGGGTGCCGTCCCGCCCCGCCGCTTCCCCGGTCCACCAGCCGGGCCGCTCCGGGTCGGCGGCCAGCACGTGCGTGCGGCCCTGCCCGCCCGCGGCGCCACCCGCTCCCAGGGGGGCCGAAGCCCCCGACGCGCATACTGTGTCCGCCGCGTCCGCTGTGTCCTGCACGAACAGCTCGACCCGCTCCGCACGCGGTGCCCACACCTCGAACTTCACTGGACGCCCTCTCGTCGGCCGCCGTCCGGCCCCTGTGTCGTCTGTGTCGCCGTCCTCCCATGGTGCGTCAGAAGTGATCGCCGGGCGGGTGTTCGCCGCTTTCGGCGGGCGATTCGGCCGATTCGGCCGGGTCACCGCCGCGGGGCGCGCGCCGGGCGCTGCTCCGTCCGGCTGACGGCGCCGGATCCGGGTCTTCTGGACACCCGGGGGCGGCCTGGCGGACAATCGGCTGCGTGACCACCTCTTCCACGGCCTCCTCGGCCCACCTGCCGATCGACGCGCAAGCGGCGCGGGTGAGCGACGCCGAGCGGGAGCGGGCCCTGGAGGTGCTCCGGGAGGGCGCGGCCCTCGGCCGCCTCTCGCACGACACGTTCCTGCGCCGCATGGAACTGGCGCTCACCGCCCGCCGACAGCACGAACTGGCCGCGCTCACCGCCGACCTGGAGCCGGAGAACCGCTGGTCCCGGCTGGTGTTCTCGACCGTCGGCGCGGTCTCCGGCTTCGGCGTGAAGCTGCGCCGGGCCTGGCAGGCCGAGAAGCTGCCGAAGCTGCTGCTCCCGGCGCCGGGCACGTACGCGCTGCGCATCGGCCGGGACCCGGCGAACGGCCTGCGGCTGAGCCACGACACCGTCTCGCGCGTGCACGCCGAGCTGACCCACCAGGGCGGCCTGTGGGTGCTGCGGGACCTCGGCTCGACGAACGGCACGGCCGTCAACGGCCGCCGGGTGGTCGGCGCCGCCGTCGTACAGGCCGGGGACCAGGTCTCCTTCGGCCACATGTCCTTCTGCCTGGCGACGCGCTGACGCGACCTCACCGGCCCGGAGTCCCCGCCGAGGCCGCCGGGCCCCTTCCTCACCCGCCCCGCACGCGCGCGTGCCGGGCCGCCTCCACCGTCGTGCGCGCCTGGTGCTCGACCTGGTGCGCGAGCGGCACCCAGCGGGCCCGGAACCGCTCCGCGAACGCCTCGCTCCACCACGTCACCAGCCGGTCCAGGCGCGGCGCCGCGGGGTCGTCGCACTCCCTCAGGACCCGCAGCAGCATCGCGGCGGCCCGCAGCGGCAGCCGCCGCCCGAACGCGTCCACGCTGCCGATGTACGCCCGCGACGTCCCCGCGGGCGGCAGCCGCCCCCAGTCGTCGGCGAGCCCCGGCACCAGGTCGAGCGCCCACCGGGCCGCCCGCAGCAGCGGCCCGTCCGCGTGCGCGAGCCGCGGCAGCGCGTCGCCGAGGACCTCCTCCACCAGGCCCGCGTCGTGCCGCAGGCGCCGCGCGAAGCCGCGCAGCGCCGCCCCGGGCGCCGGGTGCGCCGACACGTCGTCCACCAAGTCGCTCGCCCACATCGGCACCTCCACGATGGCCGTCACACCGCCGTAGCGGTGCGCGTGGTGCCAGGTGGTGTGGCGGGCGTCCTCCGGCAGGCTCGGGTAGGCGGCCGCGGAGCCGGGCCCCGGCAGCACGTGCACGCCGGGCCCCGACTCCGGCCAGCCCGCCGCGTCCGAGGCGCCCGTCTCCACCGGGATGCCCAGGCGCGCGGCCGACCTCGCGAACGGCTCGGCGAGCCCCGGGATGTCCCGGGTGAGCTGCACCCAGCTCCCCCCGAGGTCGGTGCAGTGCAGCGACACCTGCACGTAGGGCCGCAGTTCGTCGATGACGCCCTTGAGGGCGAGGGTCTCCGGCGGCAGCCGGTCCGGCGGCAGCACGGACGGCGACCACTCGGGCTGCTCGGGGCCCGCGGGCCGGAAGAAGTGCCGGTGGTACTCCAGGAGCGTGCGCGGTGCGGGCGTGCGGTGCAGGCTCGCGCCGTCCGGGTCGGCGCACAGCAGGAAGTGCCAGGAGGTGCCGTCGCGCAGCGCGGGGTCGCGCACCGTCCAGTCGGCCAGGGTCAGGAGCGTCGACCCGCCGGTGGGTTCGTTGGCGTGCGCGCCCGCGACGACGAGCACGGCGGACGCGCAGCGCCCCACGGACAGCAGGTGCAGGGGCCGGCCCGCGCGCGAGGTGCCCACTTGGCGCAGGGTGCACAGGTCGGGACGGAGAGCCGCCAGCTCCCGGGCGCGCGCGTGGAGTTCGGGAACACTGAGATAGCGGTTCGCCGCCAGTTGACTCACCCCCGCCTGGTCCGCTGACGCAATCCGCAGTACGCCACGTGCCGGTGCGTGTGTCAAGAACCCTGATCCACGGCCTGTGAGCCCTGCCCACGCCGCACTCGGCCCCCTCCGTCCCCCGTCCCTCACCACCGGCTCGTACGGCGCGGGGCGCCGGGGCGTGAGCGCCCCGGCGCCCGCCGTCAGACGCGCTCCAGAAGTGCCACCGGCAGCGGCGCGAACACCTCGCTCACGCGCGTGTCGCCGCTGAACTCGCGCCCCGGGGTGAGCAGGTCGGTCCACGTGCCCGGCGGCAGCGCCAGTTCCGTGTCCCGCCAGCCGCCCGCGTCCGCCAGGCGCAGCGAGAGCCGCGTCACGGCCACCACCACGTTCCCGGAGCGGCAGAAGGCCAGGCAGTGCGCCGCGCCGGTCCCGGCCGCCACCAGCGGCTCGTACGCGCCCGTGCCCCCGAAGACGCGGGGCCGCCTGGCGCGCAGCCGCAGTGCCGCCGCCGTCACCGCCAGCTTCTCGTCCGACAGGTCCCAGGAGCCCCGGCGCGCCTCGAGCCCCTCCAGGAGGGCGGTGTCGAAGGCGACGGGACGGCGGTTGTCCGGGTCCACCAGGGCGTGGAAGGCGCGCTCCGTGCCCTGGTACACATCGGGCACCCCGGGCATCGTCAGGTGCAGCAGGGCCGCGCCGAGGACGTTCACGCGCACGTGCGGGGCGAGCTCGGCCGCGAGCGCCGCGACCGTGTGCAGCGGCGGCCCGCACGGCCCCGCCTCCAGGAACGCCCGCACGGCCCGCTCGTACCCCTCGTCGCACTCCGTCCAGCTCGTGTGCAGCCCCGCCTCGCGCACGTGCTTCAGCAGGGCCTCCTGAAGCCGCGGCCCGTACGCGGCGGCGTCCCCGGTGGCCCCGGCGGTCCTGGTGTCCCCTGCGACTCCGGTGTCCCCTGCGTCCTCTGCCGCCCCTGCACCCCCGCCCCCATCCCCGCCCCCGGCGTCCGCCCGGGCGGTCACCGGGACGAAGCCGAACGCCGTCTGCCAGGCCGCCCAGGCCAGTTGGGTGTCGGGCGCCTGCGCGCCGCCCGCCTGGGCGGTCTGCCGGGTCACCTCCGCGAGCAGCGCCTCCCACCGCCCGGGCGCCTGCGTGAGCACGCTGACGCCGGCCCGCACCTCGGCGCTGCGCTTGGTGTCGTGGGTCGTCAGGACCGTGCCCGAGTCCGGCCAGTCGCGCAGCACGCGCGCGCAGTACGCGTGGAAGTCCGCCACGTCCACGGCGGGCCGCCCCGGCTCCCCGCCCACCTCGGCGGCCGAGAGCAGCGGCACGTACCGGTAGAACGCCGTGTCCTCCATCGACTTGGCCCGCAGCGCGGCCGCCGTCTGCGCGAACCGCGCCCGGAAGCCCTCCTGTCGCGCGCCGCCCCCCAGCCGGCCGAGCACCAGGTCCCGCACCACGCCGACCGCCTCGGCCTCCTCGGGGACCACGAAGGCCCGCTCGGCCTCGGCCGCCGCCTCCGCCGTCAGGACCGTCGCGGGGTCGGCGCCCCCGCGCGCGTACGGCCGGTAGACCTCCAGGCGCACGAGCAGCTCCCGCAGCGCCGTGCGCAGGGCCCACGGCGCGTGGTCGCGCAGGGCGGGGTCCGCAGCGCACAGTGCGCCCGCCTCGCGCGTGAGCCGCTCCACCTCGGCGGCCAGCTCCCGCGTGACGACCTTGTACGCGGCGCGCCGCGCCGTCGCGGCCCAGTCGCCGCCCCGGTCGGCGGGCGGCGACGCGAACCGGCGGTAGCGGGACACCAGGTCGGCCGCGCCCGCCGGGTCCGTGAGCACCCCGTCGACGTGCCGCAGCGCGTCGTAGCCGGTGGTGCCCGCCACCGGCCAGGCGGCGGGCAGCGCCTCGCCGTCGGCCAGGATCTTCTCCACGACCGTCCAGCGCCCGCCGGTCGCCTCGTGCAGCCGCCGGAGGTAGGCCCCCGGGTCGGCGAGGCCGTCCGGGTGGTCGACGCGCAGGCCGTCCACGACGCCGTCGTCGAGCAGCCGCAGCACCGTCGCGTGCGTCGCGTCGAACACCTCCGGGTCCTCGACCCGGACGGCGATCAGGTCCGAGATGGTGAAGAAGCGCCGGTAGTTCAGCTCGGTGCGGGCGAGCCGCCACCAGCAGAGCCGGTACCACTGCGCGTCGAGCACCTGGGGCAGCGGCAGCTTCCCGGTGTCCGTGCGCAGCGGAAAGGCCCGGTCGTGGTAGCGCAGCACGTCACCGTCCACGCGCAGCCGCTCCAGCTCCGCGCCGATCCGGCCGCCGAGCACGGGCAGCAGCACCTTGCCGCCGCCCGCCTCCCAGTCGATGTCGAACCAGCGCGCGTACGGCGAGGCGGGCCCGTCGCGCAGCACCTCCCACAGGGCGCGGTTGTGCCGCGGGTCGGCCGCCATGTGGTTCGGCACGATGTCCACGACCAGGCCGAGCCCGGCGGCCCGCGCGGTGCGGGCGAGGGCCCGCAGCCCCGCCTCGCCGCCCAGCTCGTCCCGCACGCGCGCGTGGTCCGTGACGTCGTACCCGTGTGCGGAACCGGGCACGGCCTCCAGGACCGGCGACAGGTGCAGGTGTGACACGCCGAGCCTGGCCAGGTACGGCACGGCCGCCTCGGCCGCCGCGAAGGGGAACTCCGGGCGGAGCTGGAGGCGGTAGGTGGCGGTGGGAGGCGCCGGGACCACCGGCGCGGGGCGCGGGGACGTCATGCGAACCTACGTACCCGCCCGGGCGCGTTTCGTCCCTCCGACGCGCGCGCCGGGCCCCGTACGGGTGGGACACCCGACCGACGGCCTCAGCGGCCCCGCGGGCCCCCAGACGCCCCACCAGCACTGTCAGCCCCAGCAGCCGCGACAGACCGGACAGCCCCGACAGACCGGTCAGCCCCGGCAGCGGGGACAGCCCCGGCGGCCCCAGCGCCCCTACCGGCCACCGGCCGCCCCATCCGCACCTTCGCCCCGGCGTGCACACCGTGGAGCCGGGCGCACGCGGCCGTCGCCCGCGCCCCGGCGCCGTGCGTACGCCCGCCTACGCCGGACGCTGGAGCACCGTGAGGCTCCGGTGCGTGAGCGTGAGCCGCTCGCCCGCCCGCACCTTGGCGCCCGTCCCCGGCGGCACCCCGTCCTCGCGCGCCGTGTCGACCACCACCTGCCACTGCTGGCCCTGGTTGACCGGCACCACGAACTCCAGCGGGGCCGGGGAGGGGTTGAACATCAGCAGGAACGAGTCGTCGGTGATCCGCTCGCCGCGCGGCCCCGGCTCGGAGATCGCGTTGCCGTTGAGGAACACCGTCAGCGCGCGCGCCTGCGCCGCGTTCCAGTCGGCCCGCGTCATCGCCTCGCCCTCGGGCGTGAACCAGGAGATGTCGGACAGCTCGTCGTGGGTGCCCTCCACCGGGCGGCCGTGGAAGAAGCGGCGCCTGCGGAACACCGGGTGGTCCCGCCGCAGCCAGGTCATCGCCCGCGTGAACTCCAGGAGGGTGGTCTCGCCGTCGGGCCAGCGCACCCAGGAGACCTCGTTGTCCTGGCAGTACGCGTTGTTGTTGCCGCCCTGGGTGCGGCCGAACTCGTCGCCGTGGCTGAGCATCGGCACCCCCTGGGACAGCATCAGGGTGGCGATGAAGTTCCGCAGCTGCCGGTTCCGCAGCGCGAGCACGCCCGGGTCGTCCGTGGGGCCCTCGGCGCCGCAGTTCCAGGAGCGGTTGTGGCTCTCGCCGTCGTTGTTGTCCTCGCCGTTGGCCTCGTTGTGCTTCTCGTTGTACGCCACCAGGTCGTGCAGCGTGAAACCGTCGTGGCAGGTGACGAAGTTGATCGAGGCGAGCGGCCGCCGCCCGTCGCCCTGGTACAGGTCCGACGAGCCGGTGAGGCGGGAGGCGAACTCCGCGAGGGTGCGCGGCTCGCCGCGCCACAGGTCCCGCACGGTGTCGCGGTACTTGCCGTTCCACTCCGTCCACAGCGGCGGGAAGTTGCCCACCTGGTAGCCGCCCTCGCCGACGTCCCAGGGCTCGGCGATCAGCTTGACCTGGCTCACCACCGGGTCCTGCTGCACCAGGTCGAAGAACGACGAGAGCCGGTCCACCTCGTGGAACTGGCGCGCGAGCGTCGCCGCGAGGTCGAAGCGGAAGCCGTCCACGTGCATCTCGGTCACCCAGTACCGCAGCGAGTCCATGATGAGCTGCAGGACGTGCGGGTTCCGCATGAGCAGCGAGTTGCCCGTCCCCGTGGTGTCCATGTAGTAGCGCGGGTCGTCGGTGAGGCGGTAGTACGAGGTGTTGTCCAGGCCCCGGAAGGACAGCGTCGGACCCAGGTGGTTGCCCTCGGCCGTGTGGTTGTACACCACGTCCAGGATGACCTCGATGCCCGCCTCGTGCAGCGCCCGGACCGCCGACTTGAACTCCAGGACCTGCTCGCCCCGGTCCCCCCAGGAGGCGTACGTGTTGTGCGGGGCGAAGAAGCCGATCGTGTTGTAGCCCCAGTAGTTGTTCAGGCCCATGTCGACCAGCCGGTGGTCGTTCACGAACTGGTGCACCGGCATCAGCTCCAGGGCGGTGACCCCGAGCCGCGTCAGGTGCTCGATGACCGCCGGGTGCGCGAGCGCCGCGTACGTGCCGCGCATCTCGTCCGGCAGCTCCGGGTGGAGCATCGTCAGGCCCTTCACATGGGCCTCGTAGATCACGGTCTCGTTGTACGGGGTGCGCGGCGGGCGGTCGTCGCCCCAGTCGAAGTACGGGTTGACCACCACCGAGGTCATCATGTGGGGCGCGGAGTCCATGTCGTTGCGCTCTTCCGGGGCGCCGAAGCGGTAGCCGTACACCGCCTCGCCCCAGTCCACCGCGCCGCTCACCGCGAGCGCGTACGGGTCGAGGAGGAACTTGGCCGAGTTGCAGCGCTGCCCGCGCGCGGGGTCGTACGGGCCGTGCACGCGGTAGCCGTACCGCTGCCCCGGCATGACGCCGGGGAGGTAGGCGTGCCGCACGAAGCCGTCGGACTCGCGCAGCTCCACCGCCGTCTCCGAGCCGTCGTCGTGCAGCAAGCACAGCTCGACGCGGTCGGCGGCCTCGGAGAAGACCGCGAAGTTGGTGCCGGCGCCGTCGTACGCGGCGCCCAAGGGGTATGCCTGCCCGGGCCAGTCCTGCATGGTGTCGACTCTTCCCGTCCGCCGCCGCCGGTGTGTGTGCCTCTGGCAGGAGTCTGCTCGAAAGTGGAGCAACCACACAGGAGTTGAGTCCGTCTAACCGGCTGACCACATTTTCGACATGCCCAAGAAATGGGCTGATACGGGGAGATTGGGGGAGGAGATGGGCACGCTAGTCAGACGCCATCTCGGCAAGGTCGTGGCGGGGGGTGCACTCGCCGTGGCGGCCACCGCGGCGATGCTGGCCGTCACCCTGCCGGACCAGGCGGGGGCGGAGGGGAGCGGGCGCAGCACGGCCGCGGGCACCTCGCGCCAGGACGCCGTCGCGCCGGAGGGGAGGGTCGAGGCCGCTCCCGCCGAGGGCTCCGAGGGGGTCGGCAGCGACCCGCTGACCGACGCCGAGGCCGAGCGCGCCGAGAAGATCGCGCTGAACAGCAACGGCCTGCGCGCCAGCGCCCGGGACGTGGACGGCGACCGGGGGCCGCAGCGCCTGTCCACGAACCTCGCGGAGAACGAGCCGGGGGCGACCGGGGACGCCGCGGCGCGCCGCGCCGAGATCGTCTACTACGACTACCGGAAGGACGCCGTCATAGCGAAGACGGTGAACCTGGCCACCGGCAAGGTCGAGTCGAGCAACACCGCCCACAACGTCCAGCCGCCGCCCAGCCTGGCGGAGCTGTCCGAGGCCGCGGGGCTGCTGATCGCCGACGAGCACGGCAAGGGCCTCAAGGAGGACTACAGGAAGGCCACCGGCAAGAAGCTGGACGGCCCCGGGGACCTGGACCTGAGCGGCTTCGTGTTCCGCAAGGAGACGCTCGCCGCCGTCCCGTCCGACCTGAAGGAGTGCGGCAAGCACCGCTGCCTCCAGGTCGTCGCCAAGGTCAAGAGCGGCCCCTGGATCGACACCCGGGCGTTCGTCGTCGACCTCAGCGCCCGCCACGTGGGCCGCGTCGGCTGACCGCCGGCACCCTCATCCGCCACCCTCCTGCCGAAGGAGCCACCCACCCATGCACGTCTCGCACGGCAACAGACTTCCGCGCGCCCGCAAGGCGGCCGGTACGGCCCTTGCGGTCTCCGCGCTCCTGGGAGCAGCGATAACCGCCGCGGGCCCCGCCGCCGCGGCCCCGAAGGCCGCCCCGCGGGCACCCGCCGCCCCGGCCGACTGCAGCGCCGCGTACAAGATCGAGCAGACGCTCGACGGCGGTACGACCTGGCGCATGTGCTGGCACTACAACACGAACTCCGGCGTCATCCTGGACAAGATCAGCTACCAGCCCAAGGGCGAGCCCAAGCCCATCCCGGTGCTCACCAGCGCCCGCCTGGCCCAGATCCACGTGCCCTACGACGACGGCCAGAACGAGTACGACGACGTCACGGGCACCGACTTCGGCATCCGGCTGCAGAAGCTGAAGGCCAGCGAATGCCCCGGCGGCACCATCAAGACGGTGAAGGTCCGGGGCGGGGGGAACGTCCCGGGCCTGTGCACCACCACGCGCGCGCGGGGCCACGCCTACCGCCTCAACAACGACGCGTCCACCGGCGGCACCGGCAAGGTCTACACCGCCCAGGGCAAGGACCTGCTCGTCTACAGCGTGAACAAGGCCTCCTGGTACGAGTACATCACCGAGTGGCGGTTCTCCTCGGACGGCACCATCACCTCCAACGTGGGCGCGACCGGCAGCCTGTCGCCGTACGACTTCGACGGCGGCGACGGCCGCGGCTGGCCCATCGGCAAGGGCGACCAGGCCAAGGCCGAGAGCCACTCGCACAACGTCTTCTGGCGGCTCAACTTCGGCCTGGACGGCTCGCCCAAGGCCAAGGTCGAGCAGTACGACTCCAAGGTCACCCCGCCCAGCGGCCCGGGCAGCCCCAAGACGAAGACCACCCGCACGCCGGTCACCAAGGAGCTCATGGGCGACCGCAAGGACATGCGCTGGTGGCGCGTGGTGAGCACGGCCGGCAAGAACAAGGACGGCCACCCGCGCAGCTACGAGTTCGTGCCCGGCGCCAGCCAGAAGCACTCCGGGCGGCCGTTCAGCAAGCACGACGTGTACTTCACCCAGTACAAGAAGTGCGAGCAGTACGCGAGCAACAACCTGGGGTGCCCCGACGGCTACCCGGACAGCGTCGACAAGTGGTCGAACGGCGAGACCCTCAAGCACCCCATCACCTGGGTCAACATCGGCTTCCACCACATCGCCCGGGACGAGGACCAGCAGCCCATGCCGGTCCACTGGCAGGGCTTCTCGCTGGCCCCGCGCGACGTGACGGCCATGAACCCGCTCACGCCGCAGGACCTCTCCGGCGTGAACGGGGTGCCGCGGACCTGAAGTCGCGCGACGAGGCTGCCCATCCGGCTGCACCGCCCGCCGCTCCCGGAGTACTCTTCCTTGATCGTTGACCGGGGGAGAGTCCGGGGGAACGGAAGGCGGTGCGCGGGTGAGCTCGCAGGGGCGTGAGCTGCCCCCAGGTGACGAGGGTCACGAGGGGGGCTCCGCAGGCGTCCCGCCCTCGGCGGTGTCCCTGGCGCGACCGATGGAGCAGGTGTCCCAGATCGGCCCCGAGCTGGACTGGGACGCCGACGCCTGGCGCGAGGTGCGTACGCGCGCCCAGCGGGCCGGGCGGGCCTACATCTGGCTGAACCTCGTGGAACAGCGGCTGCGCGCGGTCGTGGCCGCTGTTCTGCGTCCCGTCTACGAGCCCGTCCACGCGGACGACTGGGTGGTGGCCGCCGCGGGCCCCGCCGGGCAGGAGTGGGTGCAGCGGGCCGTCGCCGTGCGCGAGGTCAGCCGCCGCAAGGGCTACCTCCTCGACCCGGCCGACGACAACGTCCTGAGCTTCCTGACGCTGCCGCAGCTCCGCGAGCTGATGGTGCAGCACTGGCCGTGCTTCGAGCCCTACCTGGACGACCGGCGCGAGGTGGAGCTGGCCCTGGACGAGCTTGAGGTCACCCGCAACGTCGTCTCGCGCAACCGCGCCCTGTCCCCGACGGTGCTCGCCCAGGCCGAACGGGCCTCCGCGCGGCTCCTGGAGATCCTCGGCGCGGGCTCGGACGCGCCCTCCGCGCGGCGCCTTCCGGTCGACGCCGTGGAGCAGCTCGTGGGCGACCGGTACGCGGACGTCGTGGGCGTGCACGCGGACCGGGTGCGGCTGCTGCGGCAGTTCCCCGCGGAGGACCTCTTCGGCGGCGCCCGGCGCGTCGACGCCATCGGCATCGGCCTGAACCTGCTGGTGCAGAACTTCTCCGGCCGCCGCCTGGTGCGCCTGGCCGAGTCCGGCTGCCGGGTCCGGCTGCTGTTCCTGAACCCGGCGAGCAGCGCCGTGAAGCGCCGGGAGCGGGAACTGGGCCTCAAGCGCGGCGAGCTGAGCCGCGCCGTCGAGACGAACATCCTCCACACGCGGCGGGTCCGCGCCCGGCTGCGCGACCCGGGCGCCTTCGAGATCCAGGTCTTCGACGAGACCCCGCGCTTCACCGCCTACCTGGTCGACGGCGACGGCTCGGACGGCATCGCGGTCGTCCAGTCCTATCTGCGGCGTACGCGCGGCATGGAGGCCCCGGTGCTCGTGCTGCGCGGCGGCGGCCGGGTGGTGAAGGCGGACGATCCCGGCGAAGGCGGCCTCTTCGCGACATACCGGGAGGAGTTCGAGATGGCGTGGGCGGATTCGCGTCCGGTGTCGTGAACGGACGGCGGCGGTCAGAAGCGGAATCCAGCCACCTGATTGTCAGTGGCGCGTGGGATCGTGGAGACCACTGGGGGAACGCACCACGATGAAGGGGGCGGCCATGGGCTGGCACCGAGAGCTGCTGATCGGCTTCGACCTGGAGACGACCGGGACGGACCCGGGCGAGGCGCGCATCGTCACGGCGGCCGTGGTCGAGGTGAGAGCCGGGCAGGAGCTGGGCCGTCGCGAGTGGCTGGCCGATCCCGGCGTGCCGATCCCGCCGGAGGCGGTCGCCGTGCACGGCATCACCGACGAGCGGGCCGCCGCCGAGGGGCGGCCCGGCGCGGAGGTCGCCGACGCCCTCGCCGACGTGCTCGCGTCGTACTGGCGGACGGGCGTCCCGGTCGTGGCGTACAACGCGGCGTTCGACCTGACCCTGCTGGCCGCCGAGTTGCGGCGGCACGGCCTCGCCTCGCTGCGGGAGCGGCTCGGCGGCCTCGACCCCGCGCCCGTGATCGACCCGTACACCATCGACCGCTCGGTGGACCGCTACCGCCGCGGCAAGCGCAACCTGGAAGCGGTCTGCCGGGAGTACGGCGTGGTCCTGGAGTCGGCCCACGACGCCACCTCCGACGCCCTGGCCGCGGCGCGGCTCGCCCGCGCGATAGCCGAGCGCCACGGGAAGGTCGCCGACCTGGGCGCGGCGGAGCTGCACCGGCGGCAGGTGGAGTGGCACGCCGCCTGGGCGGCGGACTTCCAGGACTTCCTGCGGCGCAAGGGGGACACCGGGGCGGTGGTGGACGGGGCGTGGCCCCTGCGGGAACCGGCACCGGTGCCCTGACGGGGGGGTGCCCTGACGGGGGTCCCCCAAGCCCGCCCCTTCCCGAAACCGGGGGCTCCGCCCCCTGGACCCCCGCAATCGCGCTGGCGCGCTCGTCCTCAAACGCCGGACGGGCTGAAAGATCTCCGGCGCGGCCACAGCGGAGACGTTCAGCGCGGACACGGCTGAAGATTTCAGCCGCGCTCGGCGGAAAATTCCAGCCCGTCCGGCGTTTGAGGACGAGGCGCGGAGCGCCGAAAAAGCGGGGTCCAGGGGCGGCAGCCCCTGGTTACGGGAAAGGGGCGGGTCTGGGGCGCCCCCCCCGCGAGGGCCTAGAACGGGTGCCAGCGGACCTCCGCGTCGCCCTCGCGCAGCGAGGCCACGCGGCGGCGGAATTCGGCCAGCGCCCGCGGATTGACGGGCGCGTGCTGCGCGACCCACGCGCAACTCGCAGTCTCCCGCGCCCCCCGCAGCACCCCACACCCCTCCCACTCCCGCACATCCCACCCGTACACCCGCACGAACTCGGCATAGGCGTCACCCCCGACCCCGTACCGGTCACGGGAGAGCGCCATGACGACCAGAT
Organism: Streptomyces sp. CC224B; assembly: GCF_030010595.1. Taxonomy (NCBI): domain Bacteria; kingdom Bacillati; phylum Actinomycetota; class Actinomycetes; order Kitasatosporales; family Streptomycetaceae; genus Streptomyces; species Streptomyces sp. CC224B. Next base: position 61,444 of record NZ_JASCXL010000023.1, read on the forward strand.
CGTGCTCCCGCAGATCCGAGGAGAACGTCTCCAGGTCCACCAGGACGGGCCCGTCCGGCCCCACCAGCACGTTCCGCGGCAGCGCGTCCCCGTGGATCGGCCCCGGCGCGCGCCGGGGCTCCAGCGCGGCAGCCGCCGCCGCGAACCCGTCCCGCCGCCGCCGCAGATAGTCCGCGTCGGCGGGATCGATCGCGTCGCCCGCGAGCCGCAGCCACCGCTCGACACCCCCGAGCAGCTCCCGCCGCGGCAGCGCGAACGGCGGCGCGGGCAGCGCGTGCACCAGGCGCAGGAGTCCGGCCAGGTCGCCGGGGCCCGCCGGGCGCACCGCCGCGGGCAGGCGGTGCCAGAGCGTCACGGGGTGCCCAAGCGCCAGCCGCGGCTCGTCCTCGGCGGCCCGCACGGCGGGCACCCCGGAGTCCCGCAGCCAGCGGGCGACGGCGAGTTCGCGCCGCGCCCGGTCGAGCAGCTCCGGCGCGTCCCGGCCGACCTTGACCACGAGGTCACCGAGGCCGAACACCGCGTTCTCACCGAGGGCGAGCAACTCGGCGCCGCCCGTCCCGGCGTCCGCACCGCCGCCCACGCCGGTGCCCGCCGTGAGCCCCGCCGCGTCCAGGACCTCCCGCGCCCGTGCCTCGTCCATCCGTGCCTCCCGCACCCCGTGCGTCACCGTGGTTCGCGCGGCGGCCCCCACGGGCCCACCGCCGCGCAAGTGTCGCATTCGCACTGGCCAGCCGGGCGCCCGGCGTGCGCGGGCGCTTGACGTATCCCGGTCGCGTCAGCACGATGACACAGGCCGTCGGCTCGGCCGAACCACCACCAGCCGGGCAGAAGGAGCCAATTCCGTGACGTGGGCGACCGCGCGGACGCGGTCCGGCAGCGGCTCCCGGGACCCGCGCGCCGGCAAGGCCGTGGACCACGGCGCCTGGTTCCTGGTGCTGCCCGCGCTGCTGCCGATCCTGGTGCTGAGCGTCGGCCCGCTGCTGTACGGCATCGCGCTCGCCTTCACCGACTCCCAGTCGGGCCGCACCGAGCCCACCGAGTGGATCGGGCTCCTGAACTTCCAGGACCTGCTGCACGACACGCTGTTCTGGGACTCGTTCCGGATCGGCCTGCTGTGGGCCGTCGGGGTGACGGTCCCGCAGTTCCTGCTCGCGCTCGGCCTCGCCCTGCTGCTCAGCCAGAACCTCCGCTTCCGCTGGCTGGCCCGCACCCTGGCGATCGTCCCGTGGGCGATGCCGGAGGTCGTCGTCGGCATCATGTGGCGGCTCGTCTACCACCCGGACGCGGGCGTCCTCAACGAGAGCCTGCGCGACCTGGGCCTCGGCGACGGCCGCGACTGGCTGACCGGCCTCTCCACCGCGCTGCCCGCCGTCATCGTCGTCGGCGTCTGGGCGGGCATGCCGCAGACCACCGTGGCGCTGCTCGCCGGGCTCCAGAACGTGCCGCGCGAGCTGCACGAGGCCGCCGCGATGGACGGCGCGGGCGCCTGGCGCCGCTTCACCACCGTCACCTGGCCCGCGCTCAGGCCCATCGCCCTCGCCGTCACGGCGCTCAACTTCATCTGGAACTTCAACTCCTTCGCCCTGGTGTACGTCCTGACCAACGGCGGCCCGGGCGGACGCACCCGGCTCCCGATGCTGTTCGCGTACGAGGAGGCGTTCCGCTACGGACAGTTCGGCTACGCGGCGGCGATGGGCTGCGTGATGGTCGCGGTGATCTCGGTGCTGCTCGCCGTGTACCTGGCCGGCCGCCTGAAGGGGGCCGACGAGCGATGACTCCGCGTACGAATCCCCGCAAGAATCCCCGCACGAACCCCCGCCCGGCCGCGCCCGCGACGCCGCCGACGGCCCCGCGTACGACAGCGCGGCGACCCCGGCGCGGCAGGCGCGCCGCACGGGCCGGGCAGTACGCCGCGCTGCTGGCGTACCTCGCCTTCCTCGTCCTGCCGTTCCTGTGGCTGGTCTCCACGTCGTTCAAACCGGCCCGGGAACTCGGCAGCCTGCACCCCACCTGGATCCCGAAGGACCCGACGCTCGCCAACTACCGCCAGGCCTTCGACGAGCAGCCGCTCCTCCAGGCCGCGGGCAACTCGCTCGTCGCGGCCCTCAGCGCCGCCACCCTCGCCGTCGCCGTCGCGACCCCCATGGCGTACGTGATGGCGCGCCACCGCACCCGGCTCGCGCGGGCGGCCACCGGCTGGGTCGTGGTCAGCCAGGCCTTCCCCTTCGTCCTGGTGATCATCCCGCTGTTCCTCGTCCTGAAGAACCTGCACCTGATCAACTCGCTGCCCGGCCTCATCGCGGTGTACGTGGTGTGGGCGCTGCCGTTCGCGCTGTGGATGCTCGTCGGGTACGTCCGCGCGGTGCCGGCCGAGCTGGAGGAGGCCGCCGCGGTGGACGGCGCGGGACGGCTGCGGACACTGGTGTCGGTCACCGCGCCGCTGCTCGCGCCGGGCATCGGGGCGACGGCGCTGTTCGCCTTCATCACGGCGTGGAACGAGTTCTTCTTCGCGCTCGTGCTGCTCAAGACCCCGGAGAAGCAGACGTTGCCGGTCGTCCTCACCCACTTCCTCGGCGCGGAGGGCGCGGCCGACCTCGGGCCGCTCGCCGCCGCCGCGTTCCTCGCGACGCTGCCCTCCCTCGTCGTGTTCGCGCTCATCCAGAGGCGGATCACGAGCGGCATGCTGGCCGGGGCGGTGAAGAGCTGATGCGCGCCCCCCGCAGGCTCGCCGCGCCCCGCAGGCTCGCCGCGGCCGCGGCCGCGGTCGCGCTGGCGCTGCTGCTGTCCGGCTGCGCGGACGGCGGGGGCGACGACGCCGACGGCCGAATCACCCTGCGCTTCCAGTCGCTGGCCTGGCAGAAGGAGTCCGTCGAGGCCAACAAGGAGCTGGTGGCGGAGTGGAACGCCCGCCACCCCGACGTCCGGGTCGAGTACGTCCAGGGGAGCTGGACGAGCATCCACGACCAGCTCCTCACCTCGTTCGAGGGCGGCGAGGCCCCGGACATCATCCACGACGCCTCCGACGACCTCGCGGACTTCGCGTACGGCGGCTACCTCGCCGACCTCGGGCCGCTGCTGCCGCGGCGGCTGCGCGCCGACATCCCCCGGACCGCCTGGGACACGGCCACCTTCGGCGGCAAGGTGTACGGCGTGCCGTTCCTCCAGGAGCCGCGCGTACTGATCGCCAACGCCAGGTGGCTCAAGGAGTCCGGGGTGCGGATCCCGACCCCCGACAAGCCGTGGAGCTGGCCGGAGTTCCGCTCCGTGACACGGGAACTGACCGACGGCAAGGGCAAGTACGGGGTCGCCTGGCCGCTGAAGGAACCGGTGTCGGCGACGCTCAACCTCTCCCTGTCGGCGGGCGGGAAGCTGTTCCACCGGCGCGCGGACGGCAAGGCCGAGATCCGCTTCGACGACGCCGACGCGGTGGTGCCGCGCACCGTCCACGACCAGGTCAACGTGGACCGCAGCGCGTCCGGCACGACCCTCGGCATGGGCGGCTCCGACACCCTGCCGGGCTTCTTCGGCGGCAAGTACGCGATGGTCCCGCTCGGCTTCTCGTACCGCCAGCAGGTCGCGCAGCAGGCGCCCGAGGGCTTCGACTGGCAGGTCCTGCCCGCGCCCGCGGGGGCGGACGGGCTCGCGCAGGGCGTGAGCCCGCAGACCCTGTCGGTCGCCGAGGACAGCCCGCACAAGAAGGAGGCGGCGGCCTTCATCGACTTCTTCCTGCGCCCCGCCAACATGGTGCGCCTCGCGCGCGGCGACTGGATGCTCCCCACCGGCCGCACGGCCCTCAAGGACCCGGCGCTGCGCACGAGCAAGCACGACTGGGCAACGGGCACGGCCCTCGCCCGCCACCTGCGCCCCGCCCCCGCACAGTCGGTACGCGGCTACCCGGAGTGGACGGACAAGATCGCCACCCCCGCGCTCCAGGAGTACTACAGCGGCGCGATCGACCTGGACGAACTGCGCGAGCGCTTGGTGAAGGACGGGAACCTGGTGCTCAAGCGGTACCAGCGGTGAGGTTGTTCCGGCGGCGGGTGGGGCGGGGCCCGGGGCGCCCGGGCCGCTGAGGCCGCCGGTGCCGCCCGGCCGGACGCGCCCGTGAGCCGGTGCGGCGCGGGCCGGGGGGCGTGCGTCAGGGGGACGTGCGCCGGGGGGGCATGCACGTCGGGTTACGTGATACCGCCGTTGCTCTGGAGGAGCTGGCCGTTGATCCATCCGCCCTCCGCCGAGCAGAGGAACGTGACCAGGTGCGCGCAGTCCTGCGGCACACCGAGGCGCCCCAGGGGTGTGGCGCGGGTGAGGTCCGCCTTCAGGTCCTCCGTCATCCACCCGGTGTCGGTCGGCCCGGGGTTGACGGCGTTGCAGGTGACTCCCAGGTCGGCGAGTTCCTGGGCGGCCGCCAGCGTGATCCGGTCCATGGCCCCCTTGCTCGCCCCGTAGGGCAGGTTGCCGGCGGTGTGGTCGCTGGTCAGGCTGACGACGCGCCCGCTTCCGTGCGGCCCGCGGAACCGCAGCCCGTACTCCCGGATCAACAGCCAGGTCGCCCGCGCGTTGACCGCGAAGTGCAGGTCGAAGCTCTCCACCGTGGTGTCGAGCAGGCCCGAGTCGACCGACTCGCAGTGGCAGAGCACCAGCGCGGTGACGTTCCCCAGCTCGCGCTCGACGTCGTCGAAGAGCCGCGCCGGTACCGCCGGGTCGCTCAGGTCCGCCTCGACCGCGTGCGTGCGCGCCCCGAGCGCCACCACCCGCTTCCGCAACTCCTCGGGCGCCTCCGGCTCTTCGCCCCACTGCATCCGCGCGTCGTACGGGGTCCAGTACGTGAAGGCCACGTCCCACCCGGCCCGGGCCAGGTCCAGGACCACGGCCGCCGCGATCCCCGCCGACCGCCCCGCCCCCGTGACGAGCGCGAGAGGCCGCCCCGTGCCTTCCGCGTCCTGCCGCTCCTCCGGGCGCGTCTCGCCACTCATGTCTGCATCCTGACGGACGGTCTCCCCGCACAGCACCCCCTTTCTTCACCGGACACAGGGTGCCCGCCCCTACCGAGCGCGGACTGCGCCACCGCACCGCGTCGATGAGCGGGGCGCGTAGGGTCCCGGCATGGCAGCCACCGATTACCTCGAGCACGGGCCGCGAGTGGCCGTACGCCGCGTGCGCCGCCAGGACTACGCGGAGCTCAGCGCGTTGCGACGTGAGAGCGCGGAGATGCTCCGACGCTGGCTGGGCGCTCGGGAGATGACGGTCGAGGCGTTCGAGGACTCCCTCGAGCGGTTCGAGCAGCCGACCCATGAGGGTTTCGTGATCTGCCTGCATGACACCGGTGCCATCGTCGGCGGCGTCAACATCAACAACATCGTCCGGGGCTCCCTCCAGTGCGGGACCCTGGGCTACACGGCCTATGCCTCCACGACCGGCCGCGGTTACCTGACCGAGGGGCTGAGGCTCGTGCTCCGGTACGCCTTCGGCCCGCTGGAGCTGCACCGGCTGGAGGCGAACATCCAGCCGGAGAACACCCCCTCGTTGCGCCTCGTCGAGCGCCTGGGCTTCCGGCGCGAGGGCTACTCGGTCGCCTTCCAGTTCATCGACGGCGAGTGGCGGGACCACGAGCGCTGGGCCGTCACCGCCGAGGCGGCCGACCGGTCGAGCCGCGGCGTCGAGCTCTGACACCACCGGCCGCGGCCACGGCCCGCCGCTGTCCCGGAGCCGGGTACGGCACCGGGCGGGGCCGCCCGGTGCCCCGGGGGTCCCGCCCTGGTGTGCGGTGCCGTACCCGGGGCGGTCGTCGTGGCGGTGTGCCTGCGGCGGTCGTCGTGGCGGTGGTGCGGGCGTTCGGCTCAGACGGCGACCGACTCCTCCATCTCCTCTTCCCGCTCCTCGTCCTGGTCGGTCCGCCCGGTGGGGGCGGGCGTGGCCGGTGCCGCGGTCTTGCGGTGGCGTTCCGTCAGGGCCGCCACCGCCGTGACGACGGCGCCCACGGCCAGCCAGGCGATCAGCGTGCCCACGTGGGTGCCGAGGTCGTGGCCGCCGAAGTAGAGGTGGGCGCGGACGCCCTCGACGAAGCCCGCGCCGTTCCAGAAGCCGTGCAGCGCGCCGAAGAAGCCGTTCTGGAGCTCGGGGCGGAAGAGCCCGCCGGAGCTGGTGAAGTTCAGCATCACGAACAGGACCATCATCGCGAGCGTCGTCCAGCGCTTCAGGAACGTGTGCAGGCCGACGCCGATGAGCAGGATGCCCGCCGAGTACAGCCAGGACAGCGCCCACACGCCCCACAGGCCGTGGTGCGCGAGGTGGAAGACGGGCCCGGCGAGCGCCGCGCCGATCAGGCTCACGGCGAAGGCGACACCGACGGCGAGCCCGGCGCGCGCCCGCATCCGCAGGGCCGCGCCCGCCGCGCCGAGCGCCGCCACGGAGGCGTACGAGCCGATGCTCACCGCCACCAGCAGGAAGAACAGGCCCTGTCCCGTCGGGTCGTCGGAGACCGGGCGGGCCACGTCGGTGACCTTCAGGGGCGTGCCCTGCTCGGCCGCGACCGGCGTGAACACCTTCTGGACGGCCAGCGCGCTCATGTCGGAGCCCGCGGACGCCACGAGCAGCTCAGGGGTCCTGGCGTCCGGGAGGTAGGCGCCGGAGATGTCGAGGGACTTCAGCTCGTCGACGGCCTGGGCGCGCGTGGCCAGGGTGCGCACGTCGAGGGCGTCGCCCGCCTTCTCCTGGACGGCCTGGGCGAAGTGCTGCGCGCGGGCGTCCGTGCCGACCACGGCCACCGGCAGGTCGTGCGGCTCGGGCGTGACGAACGCGCTCATGTAGGCCAGGCCCATGCCCAGGCACATCAGGAGCGGGGTCAGCAGGTGCAGAAGGACATGGCGCAAGGGGCCGCGGTCGGGCGCCGTCATACGGGGGCTCTCCAGATCTCTCGATCCCTGTCGTCCGATCCGGTCCCTGTCGTCGAGTGCGGGCGTCGGGCGCGGGCGTCGACTACGGGCGTCGGGCGCGGACGGCAGACGGCGGGACGGGGCGGACGGACGGTGGGCTGATGGGGTGCAAGTAGTTGGCATATACAACTCTTACCTCATGTTGTACTGTACAACCATTGGCTCCGGGAGGGAAGCGGAGCCCTGTGCCACCGGGTTCCGCGGCCGTGCGGAGGGCCGGGCGACGTGGATGTGAGGAGGCGGGGGCCGTGGCCGACCGGGGTGAGTCGATCGAGGTCATCCAGCGGGAGATGACGGTGTTCGCGCGGCGCGCCCGCGCCACGGCCGCGCGGATGCACCCCGAGCTCTCGCTGGTCTCCTTCACACTGCTCAGCCACCTGGAGGACCGCCAGGGCTGCCGCGCCACGGACCTGGCCGCGCACTACACCCTGGACAAGTCGACGATCAGCAGGCAGGTCGCGGCCCTGGAGAAGGCGGGCCTGGTGGAGCGCCGCCAGGACCCGGCCGACCACCGCGTGCACGTGCTGCACCTGACCGAGCGGGGGGTCGGGGTGCTCGCGCAGGTCACCGACAGCCGCAGGGTCGCCTTCCGGGAGCGGCTCGCGGGCTGGAGCGGGCCGGACCTGGAGCGCTTCGCGGAGTATCTGCTGCGCTACAACGCGGGCGCCCCCGACGAAGGTCCCTGACGGCCGCCGCGCCCGCGTCCCGCCGGGCGAGGTTCCGGGAAACTATTGCACGAGACGTATCGTCTCGTTCATGGTCCTCGCATGACCACACCGCAGCGTGCCCACATCGCCATGTTCTCCATCGCCGCCCACGGGCATGTGAACCCGAGCCTGGAAGTGATCAGGGAGCTCGTCGCCCGCGGCCACCGCGTCACGTACGCGATCCCGGAAGCCTTCGCGGAGAAGGTCGCCGAGACCGGCGCCCAGCCCGTGCTCTACCGCAGCACCCTCCCCGGCCCGGACGACGACCCGTCGGCCTGGGGCGACACCCTGCTCGACAACGTCGAGCCGTTCCTCGACGACGCGATCCAGGCCCTGCCGCAGCTCGCGCGGGCGTACGAGGGCGACGAGCCGGACGCCGTCCTGTACGACATCACCTCGTACCCCGCGCGCGTCCTCGCCCGCCGCTGGGGCGTGCCCGAAATCTCCCTGTCGCCGAACCTGGTGGCCTGGGAGGGGTACGAGGAGGAGGTCGCCGAGCCGATGTGGAAGGAGCCGAGGAGCACCGAGCGCGGGCAGGCCTACTACGCCCGCTTCGAGGCCTGGCTGGAGGAGAACGGGATCACGCAGCACCCCGACCCCTTCGTCGGCCGCCCGCCCCGCTCGCTCGTCCTCATCCCCAGGGCGCTCCAGCCGCACGCCGACCGGGTCGACGAGACCGTGCACACCTTCGTCGGCGCCTGCCAGGGCGACCGCGCCGCGCAGGGCGACTGGGAGCGCCCCGCCGGCGCCGAGAAGGTGCTCCTGGTGTCCCTCGGCTCCGCCTTCACCAAGCGGCCCGAGTTCTACCGCGAGTGCGTCAAGGCCTTCGGCGACCTGCCGGGTTGGCACGTCGTCCTCCAGGTCGGCAAGCACGTCGACGCGGGCGAGCTCGGCGACGTGCCGGCGAACATCGAGGTGCGCTCGTGGGTGCCGCAACTGGCGGTCCTGAGGAAGGCCGACGCGTTCATCACGCACGCGGGCGCGGGCGGCAGCCAGGAGGGCCTCGCCACCGGGACCCCGATGGTGGCGGTGCCGCAGGCCGTCGACCAGTTCGGCAACGCCGACATGCTCCAGGCCCTCGGCGTCGCGCGCCACCTGCCGATGGAGGAGGCCGACGCGGCGGCGCTGCGCGCGGCGGTACTCGCGCTCGTCGACGACCCGGAGGTGGCGCGCAGGCTGGACGAGGTGCGCGCCGGGATGGCGGGCGAGGGCGGCACCGAGCGGGCGGCCGACCTCATCGAGGAGGAGATCGCGCGTGGACGGCGTGACGGCGGGGTGAAGGGCGCCCAGGCGTCCTGACAAGGGCGTCGACCCGGTCCCTTGGTGGGACCGATATCCCCCGCCAAAGGTTGCGCACGCCGCTTCTTGCAGCTCGGGTAAACGCTTTCCTAGCGTGAGGTGAATCGCACGCGAACCACGCGCGAACGACACGCGAATCACCTTCGATCGCCAGGAAGTTGACCCATGTCACCACAGTCCACGCGACGAGACACGCCCGCTGCGCCGGAGGCCGGAGGGGAGGGGCGGGAGATACCGTCCCTCGCCGAGGTCCGCCGCGTCACCCAGAAGAAGCGCGACGCCTGGTGGACCGTGCTGCTCGTCGACCCCGTCGCCACGCCGCTCGTCCGCCAGACCGCGCTGCGCACACGGATCACCCCGAACCAGATCACCTGGGGCGCGTTCCTGCTGGGGCTCGGCTCCGCGGTGTGCTTCGCCTTCGGGGACTGGCGGTGGCTGGTGCTCGGCGCGGTGGTCTACCACCTGAGCTTCGTCCTGGACTGCATGGACGGCAAGGTCGCGCGGCTGACCGGCCAGGGGTCGGTGTTCGGCGCGTGGCTCGACTTCGTCTTCGACCGGATCCGGGTGATGGTGTGCGGGGTCGCCCTCATGGGCGGCCAGTACGCGCGGACCGGTGACGTGGTGTACGTGTGGCTCGCGCTCGCGGTGGTCGGGCTCGACACGCTGCGCTACATCAACTCCCTGGAGATCTTCAAGGTCCGCTACACCATGCGCAAGCAGATCAAGGCGCGGGTGCGGGCGGCGCGGCGCGCCGAGAACACGGCCGAGCTCGCCTTCATGGAGGACCTGCTGCGGGCCAACCCGGAGGCGGACGTCGAGCGCGACCGGGCCCTCGGGGCGACCGCGCCCGACGCGCCTTCCGTGCCCGGCGCGACGCTTGTGCCTGGCACGCCTCCCGTGCCTGGCGCGACTCCTGCGCCGGAGGGGCCCACCGCGCTGAAGGGGCCCGCCGAGCCCCAGGGTTCTGCTGCGCCAAGCGGGCGCCCCAAGCAAGTCATCGACCTGCACCAGGAGTTCCGCCACCGGTTCCCCACCTACCTGCGGGCGCGCTCCTTCCTGCTGCGGCACCGCATCCGTACGCACCTCGTCAGCGGGGTCGAGTTCCAGATGGGCGTCTTCATCATCGGGCCGCTCCTCGACCAGGTGATCGCGGCGACCGTCGTCTCCGGCGCGCTGCTGCTCGTCTTCGAACTCGCCATCGTCTACAAGCTGTTGCTGTCGACGCGGGACTTCACGCGGACGATCGAGTCCTTCGACCGGCCGGTCCCGACGGCGGCGTAGCCTCCCGGCCGGACGGGCGGCGGCGAGGCCGCCAGGGCGGTGAGCGGGAGCGGGCGGGGGCGGGTGTGCCCGAAACGTCGCAGGCGGGGCGGTTTGTTATTACAGAACCTTGTTGAACAAGTCACAGCCGCCTGTAGGTATTGATCTGCGCGCGTCCTTCAGACAAGGTTTCGTCCCAACGCCCGGCGATCTTCAGTTCCTTCGGAGTGCCCCGGGCGCCGCAGCGAAGTTTGACACCTCCCACATGCCCCCACATCCCCCCACACACCCCACGAGGAGACCCCTCTTCATGGCAGCTCACAAGCGCGCTCGCACGATGAAGCTCACCGCGGCCATAGCCACCGCCGCCACCGCGGTGGGCGTGTCCGTCTTCACCGGCACCTTCGCGGGCGCCTCGACGCCCGCCGAGGGCAAGGTCTACGGCACGGACGCCAAGGGCGCCGTCGCCGGCAGCTACATCGTGCTGCTCGACGAGAAGGCCACCAAGGACGCCAAGGCGGACCTCGCCGAGGAGTACGGCGGCTCCCTCAACCGCAACTACTCCTCGGACGTCAACGGCTTCTCCGCCAAGGGCCTCAGCGAGACCGAGGCCAAGCGCCTGGCCGCCGACCCGGCCGTCGGCAAGGTCGTGCAGAACAAGAAGTTCTCCATCAAGGCCACCCAGGAGAACCCGCCGTCCTGGGGCCTGGACCGCGTCGACCAGGCCGACACCGCCGGCGACGGGAAGTACACCTACCCGGACAAGGGCGGCGAGGGCGTGACCGCGTACGTCATCGACACCGGCGTCCGCGTCAGCCACAAGGACTTCGGCGGCCGCGCCGTCTCCGGCTTCGACGCCGTCGACAACGACGACAACGCCGACGACGGCAACGGCCACGGCACCCACGTCGCGGGCACCATCGCGGGCGACGCGCACGGCGTGGCCAAGAAGGCGAAGGTCGTCGGCGTGCGCGTCCTGGACGACCAGGGCTCCGGCACCACCGAGCAGGTCGTCGCCGGCATCGACTGGGTCACCAAGAACCACCAGGGCCCGTCCGTCGCCAACATGAGCCTCGGCGGCGGCGCCGACGAGGCCCTCGACGAGGCCGTCCGCAAGTCCATCGCCTCCGGCGTGACCTACGCGGTGGCCGCGGGCAACGAGTCGAGCGACGCGGGCCAGAGCTCCCCGGCGCGCGTGCAGGAGGCCATCACGGTCGCCTCCTCCACCAAGGACGACCAGCAGTCCGACTTCTCCAACTTCGGCTCGGTCGTGGACCTCTACGCCCCGGGCTCGGACATCACCTCCTCCTGGAACACCGGCGACGACGCCACCAAGACCATCTCCGGCACCTCGATGGCGACCCCGCACGTCGTCGGCGCCGCCGCGGTCTACCTGGCCGGACACCCGGACGCCACGCCCGCGGACGTCGCCAAGGCGCTGACCGACGGCGCCACCGCGGACAAGGTCTCCAACCCGAGCGCGGGCACGCCCAACAAGCTCCTGAAGGTCGTCGAGTAGCGGCGACGGGCCGCCGCACCGCGTGCGGCGGCCCCCTTCGGACCGGCGGCCGCCGTGCCCACCCCCACGGGGCGCGGCGGCCGCCTTATCGTGTGCGCATGGCGACGAAGATCTACGCGGCACTGCTGCGCGGCGTGAACGTGGGCGGCGGCAGGAAGGTGCCGATGGCCCGGCTGCGCACCCTCCTGGAGGAGCTCGGGCACGGCGGCGTACAAACGTATCTGCAGAGCGGGAACGCGGTGTTCACCGCCGACCGCGGCGACGAGGAGTCGCTCGCGGCGGAGCTGGGCGCGGCCCTGGAGCGGGAGTTCGGCTTCGGCGTGGAGGTGCTGGTGCGCGACGGCGCGTACCTGCGGGCCGTCGTCGACCGCTGCCCGTTCCCCGCCGCCGACCTCGAGGGCAGGCAGCTGCACGTCACGTACTTCTCCGGGCCCGTGGACCCCGGCCGCTACGCCGCGCTCGACCAGGCCGCGTACCTGCCCGAGGAGTTCCGGCTCGGCGACCGGGCGCTGTACCTGTACGCGCCCGACGGGCTCGGGCGCTCCCGGCTCGCCGACGCCCTGAGCCGCCCCGCCCTCACCCGGGGCACCGTCGCCACCAGCCGCAACTGGAACACCGTCACCAAGCTCGCGGAGCTGACCGGGGGAGACCACCGATGACCGACCGCTCGCCCGCCGTCGAGGCCGCCATCGAGAACGAGCTGCGCCTGCTCGACCCGGAGGTGCGCTCCACGCCCGAGCTGTTCGAGAAGCTGCTGCACCCGGAGTTCACCGAGTTCGGCGCGTCGGGCGCGCGCTGGGACCGCGCGTCGATCCTGCGGGTCCTCACCGCGCGGCCCGCGCCCGGCGGCCGCCCCATCACCACGTCCCGCATGCGGGGCGTCCAGCTCGCCGACGACCTGGTGCACCTCACCTTCGACACGGACAGCAACGGCCGCCTGGCGCACCGCAGTTCGCTGTGGCGGCGTACCGGGGACCGCTGGCTGCTCTGGTTCCACCAGGGCACGCCGTTCACGCCGCCGGAGCCCGAGGAGGACTGACCGGGGGCGGACACCGCCGCCCCGGTGACTAGGCGGTGGCGGGCGCCAGCGTGACCACGCGGTCGCCGCGGTACGTGGTGTGCGAGACGACCTGTGCCGGGACGGCGAGCCGCGGGTCGGCGAGGAGGGCCCGCACCGCATCGGGCCGCCCCGCGTCCGGCGCGTGCCCGGCCGCCGACGTGGCGGCGGCCACCGCGTCGAGCAGGGCGAGGTCGGCGTCCGTGACCTCCGCGGCGGCCTTGTCCAGCAGCCCCCAGCCGTCCCAGGGCAGCAGCTCCACCCCGCCGAGCGCGGCCAGGTCCGCGACCACGTCGGCCCGCACGAGGTCAAGACCCTTGATCGCGGGCACGCTGCTCACGCCGTACGTGTCCGGGTCCGTACGGCCCTCCCGGCACGCCCGCCACGCGTCACCGGCGACCACGTACGCGGTGCGCGGCACGTCCAGGGCGTCGAACGCGGTGGTGTGGAACCCGTCCACCAACTGGGCATCCGCGAGCACCCAGCCCCGGCCGGCCACCCAGTACTCGGTCACCCAGTGGTTGTCGTGGAAGCCCGGCTCGAAGTACGTCGCGTAGCCGGCGCGGAGGCGCGCCGGGGTGCCGGTGGCCCGCAGCAGCGCGCACAGCAGCAGCGCGTAGTCCCGGCAGGTGCCGACGAACCGGGCGGCGGGCTCCCTGCGCTCCCCGAGCGGGGTGTCCCCGCGCTCGCGCAGGATGCGCAGGATCTCCGCCACGTACCGGGACTCGGCGTCCCCGTGCAGCCGCTCGTCCGGTACGTCGTAGCCGAACCGCCAGGCCTCCTGGCGGTGCAGCAGCGCCCCGTGCACCATCGACGCGAGCGCGGCGGGGTCACGCGGCAGCGGCGCGCCGCCGAGGAGGGCGCCGAGGTGCGGGCCCGGGGTGCTGTACGGGGTCTGGGTCAGGTAAGGGGTCTCCATGCGCGGCAGGTTCGGCCCTGCCCCAGGGGCAGAGTCCACCGGCGGGGCCCGTGGTGCGCCGGGCCGGGGGCGTCACCCCGCGGCGGGCAGGTCCAGGAGGCGGGGGCCGCTCACCGCCGGGAGGTGCCCGGGGCGCCGGTCCGCCGGGAAGCGGCGGCACGCGTCGAACCGCTCCAGCAGCACCCGGGCGACGAGCGGGGAGTCCCCCAGCACCCCGCCGAGCACATCGGCCCCGGCGGCCCCCCGGGCGATCCGGTCGGGCAGGAACCCGGGGGCCAGGACGTACGGGGCGACGGCCACCCGCCGCACCCCGGGCACGTCCCGCAGGGCCTGGACGGCCCCCTCGGTGGGGGGCAGTCCCGCGGAGGCGAACGCAGGCCGCACGGCGCACCAACCGGTACGCCGCCACTCCCGCGCGATGTCAGCGATCACTGCGATCGCCTCCGGGTCCGTGGAGCCGGCCGAGGCGAGGACCACCCCGGTCACGGCCTTGTCGGCGGGGTCGAGCCCCGCCTCGTACAGCCGCTGCTCCAGCGCGGCGAGCAGCAGCGGCGAGGGGCCGAGCACCCCGGCCCGGCGCACCCGCAGCCCCGCGGGCGCCTGGCGCAGGACGGCCGGGACGTCGGCCTTCGCGTGGAAGGCGCGGGTCAGCAGCAGCGGCAGGGCGACGACGTCCCGGGCGCCCCGGTCGGCCAGGGACTCCAACGCCTCCGGTACGGACGGCGCGTCGAAGTCCAGGAAGGCGGCCTCCACCCGCTGCCCCGGGCGCAGCGCGCGCACGCGCCGCACCAGGGCCCGCACCGTGGCGGCGTGCCGGGGGTCCCGGCTGCCGTGGGCGATGACGAGCAGGGCCGGGGGAGCGGCGTGGAGGGGGATGCGCATCGTGCTCACTTCACCAGCAGGCCGCGGCTGCGCAGCACCCACCGCTCCAGCGGACTGAAGATCAGCAGGTCGATGGCGATGCCGACGACGAGGATCAGCAGGATCGCGAGGAACACCTGCGACATGCTGCTGTTGGTGCGCCCCGCCTCCAGGAGCTGGCCGAGGCCCATGCCCAGGTCCGGTGACTGCGCGATGATCTCGGCGGCCATCAGGGACCGCCAGGAGAAGGCCCAGCCCTGCTTCAGCCCCGCGAGGTAGCCGGGCAGGGCGGCGGGCATGACGATGTGCCAGGTGCCGCGCAGGCCGGTCGCGCCCAGGGTGCGGCCCGCCCGCAGGAACAGCGGCGGCACCTGGTCCACGCCGGAGACCAGGCCGTTGGCGATGGACGGCACGGCGCCCAGCAGGATCACCGCGTACATCATCTTGTCGTTGAGGCCCAGCCAGATCACCGCCGGGGGCACCCACGCCACCGACGGCAGCGACTGCAGGCCCGACAGGACCGGGCCGATCGCCGCCCGCACGAAGCGGACCCGGGCCACGACCAGGCCGAGCGGGGTGCCGATGAGCAGCGCGAGCAGGAACCCGAACATGCCGCGCGAGACGGACGTCCAGATGTAGTCGAGGAGGGTGCCCTGCAGCCAGGCGGTCTCGACCTCCTGCCACACGGCGCCCGGCGAGGGCAGCTTGTAGCTGTCGGTCACCTCCGCCCAGACGAGGACCTGCCAGACCACCAGGACCAGCAGGACCGCCGTCACCGGCGGCAGGACCTTCTGGACCAGGGTCTCGCGCAGCGGGGTGCGCCGCGTCTGCACGGTGTCCAGCGCGTCCAGGCCCGCCTCCAGGCCGGCGAGGTCGTCCCGCCGGCCGCCCTGCTCCGGCGCGGACCGCCGTCCGTCCGTGCCCGCCGCGGACGCGGCCGTCTCAGTGCTGCCCATGGCGGCGGATCTCCCCACGCAGTTCTTCAGTGATCTCGACGGACAGCTCCGCCACCGCCGCGTCCTCGATGCGGCGCGGCTGCTCGATGTCGACGGTCCACTCGCGCGCGACGCGGCCGGGCCGCGAGGACAGCAGGACCACGCGCTGGGCGAGCCGTACCGCCTCGCGGACGTTGTGCGTGACGAACAGGACCGACACCCGTGTCTCGCGCCAGATCCGGGTCAGCTCGTCGTGCAGCACGTCCCGGGTGATCGCGTCGAGCGCGGCGAACGGCTCGTCCATCAGCAGTAGTTGGCTGTCCTGGGCCAGGGCGCGGGCCAGCGCCACCCGCTGGCGCATGCCGCCGGACAGCTCGTGCACGCGCTTGCCGTACGCGCCCCGCAGCCGGACGAGCTCCAGCAACTCCTCGGCGCGTGGGCGGCGTTCGGCCTTGGGCAGCCCGCGCAGCCGCAGGGCAAGCTCGATGTTCCGGCCCGCGGTCAGCCACGGGAACAGCGCGTGCTCCTGGAACATCAGGGCCGGGCGGCCGTCGGTGCCGATGCTGCCCGCGCTCGGCCGGTCGAGCCCGGCGACGAGGTTGAGCAGCGTCGACTTGCCGCACCCGGAGGCTCCCAGGAGCGTGACGAACTCGCCCCGGCCGACGTCCAGCGTGATGTCGTCGAGGACGAGCTGCTGTCCGGCGGGTGTGGCGAAGGACTTCGAGACGTGCTCGATGCGCGCGGCGACGTCGAGCGCGTCCGCGGCGCGGGTGGCGCTTCCTGCTTCCTTGGCGAGTGTCGCGGCCATGGTCGTCCCCTCCTGAGAACCTGAGCTGATGGGCGGGTACGGCTACTCGACGCCGAGGCCGGCGTCGTCGACCGCGGGCTCGCCCGCCGCCTTCAGGACCTTGTTGAGCGGCTTGAGGTCGTAGATGCCCTTCAGGTCGGGCTTCTCCAGCAGGCCGGCTCGCACGGCGTGGTCGGCCTCGGTGCCGAGCGTCGCCGCCAGCGGGTCGTTGGTGAACTGGATGGACTTCCAGGCCGGGTCGATGATCCCGTCGGGCAGGGCCTTGCCGGAGTGCTGCTTCAGCTTGGCGTTGGCGGCGGCCTTGGCCTTCTCCGGGTTGTCCTCGATGAACTGGTTCGTCTTCACCGCGCCCCGCAGGACGGCCTCGACGACCTTCGGGTGCTTCTCCAGGAAGTCCTGGCGCACGATGATGTTCGTGATCACGAACTTCTTGTCCGGCCACAGGTCGGCCTCGTCGAGCAACACCTTCGCGCCCTCGGCGACCAGCTTGGACGCGGTCGGCTCCGGCACCCAGGCGCCGTCGATCGAGCCGGACTTGTAGGCGTCCGGGGTGATCTTGTTGTCGGTGCGGACCACCGACACGTCGCCCTTGCCGCTCTGCGCGTCGACCTTCCACCCCTTCTCGGAGATCCAGTGGAGGAACGCCACGTCCTGGGTGTTGCCGAGCTGCGGGGTGGCGATCTTCTTGCCCTTGACGTCGTCCAGGGACGTGATCTTCTCGGGGTTCACCACGAGCTTCACGCCGCCGGAGGCCGAGCCGCCGATGATGCGCAGGTTCTTCCCGCCGGACTTGGTGTAGCCGTTGATGGCGGGCGACGGGCCGATCCAGCCGATGTCGATGGACTTCGAGTTCAGCGCCTCGATCTCCGAGGGGCCCGCGTTGAACTGCGCGTACGAGGCCTTGGTGGCGCCCAGTTCCTTCTGGAACAGGCCCTCGTGGTCGCCGACGAGCGCGGTGCCGTGGGTGAGGTTCGGGAAGTAGCCGATCCTCACGGTGTCCAGGCCGTCGATCTTCTCGGCGCCGGCGGCGATACGGGCCTTGCCGCTGTCGCCCTTGTCGGAGTCCGAGCCGTATCCGCAGGCGGAGAGGGTGAGCGCGAGCAGGGGGAGGGCGACGGCGGCCAGGCGGCCGGAGCGTGTCGCGCGGGAGGGGCGGGGACCGGGGGTGCGGATGGCTGGCACGGGAGGCGTTCCTCTCGTTGGCCCGGTGGGCGCACGGTCAGGGTGCGGCCGGGCGGATGTCGGCGGATCTTCGTCTGCGTGCGAAGGGACGGCGGGGGGTGCGGGCGCGCGAGCGGCACGCGGACGCGCCGCTCGCGGAAGGCGTCACGCCGCACATCGCGTCACGCCGCCCGAACCCGCGCCGAGGGCGCCGCTGCCCACGCGGCCGCCCTCCTTCGCGAAGGTCGAGAAGACATCGGAGCGGGCCATGGTCAGAAGTCCCATCCCTCGTCGTCCGCCGCGGGCGCGGGCGCCTCGGCCCGCGCGAAGGCCTCGCCCGCCATGCCGGCGGCCAGCGTGGTGCCGTCCGCCGGGTCGATGAGGAGGAAGGAGCCGGTACGGCGCGAGTCGGCGTACGCGTCGAGCGCGAGCGGCTCGGCGGTGCGCACCAGGACGCGGCCGATGTCGTTGGCGACGAGCCGCCCGGGGTTCGGGTGCTGCGACAGGTCGTCCAGGGTGAGCCGGGACGGGATCTGCTTCACGATCGCCTTGACCGTGCGCGTGGTGTGCTTGAGCAGCACCCGCTGCCCCACGGCCAGCGGCTGGTCGGCGACGTGGCAGACGGTGGCGGCGATGTCCTGGGTGGTCGGCGGCGTATCAGTACTCGGGACGAGCATGTCACCCCGTGAGACGTCGAGGTCGTCCTCCAGGAGCACGGTCACCGACTGCGGCGTCCACGCCACGTCCACCGGCTCGCCGAGCAGGTCGATGCCCGCGATCCGCGAGGACCGGCCCGAGGGCAGCACGGTGACCTCGTCGCCGATGCGGAAGGTGCCCGCCGCGATCTGCCCCGCGTACCCGCGGTAGTCGGGGTGCTCCGCGGTCTGCGGCCGGATCACGTACTGCACCGGGAGCCGGGCGTGGCAGCTCGTCAGGTCGTGGCTGACCGGCACCGTCTCCAGGTGCTCCAGGACGGTCGGGCCGCCGTACCAGTCCATGTTCGACGACGGCTCCACCACGTTGTCCCCGGCGAGCGCCGAGATCGGGATCGAGGTGATCTCGGGGACGCCCAGCTCGGTGGCGTACGCGGTGAACTCCTCGGCGATCTCCGCGAACACCGGCTCCGCGTACCCGACGAGGTCCATCTTGTTCACCGCGAGCACCACGTGCGGCACCCGCAGGAGCGCGGCGATGGCGGCGTGCCGGCGGGTCTGCTCGACCACGCCGTTGCGGGCGTCGACCAGGACGACCGTGAGCTCGGCCGTCGAGGCGCCGGTGACCATGTTGCGGGTGTACTGCACGTGGCCGGGGGTGTCGGCGAGGATGAACCGGCGCCGGGCGGTCGCGAAGTAGCGGTACGCCACGTCGATGGTGATGCCCTGCTCGCGCTCGGCCCGCAGGCCGTCGGTGAGCAGCGCCAGGTCGGGCCCCTCGGCGCCGCGGCTGCGCGAGGCGTGCTCCACGGCCTCCAACTGGTCGGCCAGGACCGACTTGGAGTCGTGCAGCAGCCGGCCCACGAGCGTGGACTTGCCGTCGTCGACGGACCCGGCGGTGGCGAACCGCAGCAGCGTCGTCGCGCCGAGCCGGTCGGCGGCGACGGCCGTGGTGGGTGTGGTCATGGCTAGAAGTACCCCTCGCGCTTGCGGTCTTCCATCGCGGCCTCGGAGAGCTTGTCGTCGGCCCGGGTGGCGCCGCGCTCGGTGAGCCGGGACGCCGCGATCTCGGTGATCACGGCCTCCAGGGTGGTGGCGTCGGAGTCGACGGCCCCGGTGCAGGACATGTCGCCGACCGTGCGGTAGCGCACCAGCCGCTTCTCGACGTCCTCGCCGTCCTTGGGCCCGCCCCAGTCCCCGGCGGTCAGCCACATCCCGTCGCGCCGGAACACCTCGCGCTCGTGGGCGAAGTAGATCTCGGGCAGCTCGATCTGCTCCCGCGCGATGTACTGCCACACGTCCAGCTCGGTCCAGTTGGACAGCGGGAACACCCGCACGTGCTCGCCGGGGGCGTGCCGGCCGTTGTAGAGCTGCCACAGCTCGGGCCGCTGGCGGCGCGGGTCCCACTGCGAGAACTCGTCGCGCAGCGAGAACACCCGCTCCTTGGCGCGGGCCTTCTCCTCGTCCCTGCGCCCGCCGCCAAAGACGGCGTCGAACCGCTCGCTCTGGATCTTCTCCGTCAGCGGCAGCGTCTGCAGCGGGTTGCGGGTGCCGTCCGGCCGCTCCCTGAGCACACCGCGGTCGATGTAGTCCTGCACGGACGCCACGTGCAGCCGCAGCCGGTGGCGCGCCACGACGCGGTCGCGGTAGTCGATGACCTCGGGGAAGTTGTGCCCGGTGTCGACGTGCAGCAGCGCGAAGGGGACCGCCGCCGGGGCGAACGCCTTCAGCGCCAGGTGCAGCATGACGATGGAGTCCTTGCCGCCGGAGAACAGGATCACCGGCCGCTCGAACTCGCCCGCCACCTCCCGGAAGATGTGCACGGCCTCGGACTCCAGGGCGTCCAGGTGGCTGAGCGCGTACGGGCTGTCGTCGCCCGCCGCGCGCCCGGGGCGCGCGGAGTCCTCGGACACGGTCGCGGCGGTGGTCATGGTGCGTCCCTTTCGCCTGTCGTTCGCTTCGGATCCCGTGGTCGTCCGCGGCGGGAGGGCCGCGGGGGCGTCGCTCACAGGACGCCCCTCTCCCGCAGCAGCGCCAGCACGGCCGCCGCCGACTCGGGCACGGTCTGGTGCTGCGACTCCAGGCGCAGGTCGGGCGAGTCGGGCTCCTCGTACGGGTCGTCGACGCCCGTCAGACCGGTCAGCTCGCCCGCCGCCTGCCTGGCGTACAGGCCCTTCACGTCGCGGACGGAGCACACCTCCACCGGGGTGGCGACGTGCACCTCCAGGTACGGGGTGCCGGCCGTCTGGTGGCGCTTGCGCACCGCGTCGCGGCTGTCGGCGAACGGCGCGATGACGGGCACCAGCGCGAGCACGCCGTTGCGGGCGAGCAGCTCGGCGACGAAGCCGATGCGCTGCACGTTGGTGTGCCGGTCCTCGCGGCTGAAGCCGAGGCCCGCGGAGAGGAACTCGCGGATCTCGTCGCCGTCGAGCACCTCGACCGCGCGGCCCCGCTCGCGCAGCGTCCGCGCCAGCTCGTACGCGATGGTGGTCTTGCCCGCGCTGGGCAGGCCCGTGAGCCAGACGGTGGCTCCGGTCACGTGGGTCTCCTGAACGGTGTGGGGGGCCGGGGGCGGTGTCGGCCGGGGTGGGTGCGGGGCGGCCGTCATCCGTGCAGCCCGCACTCGGTCTTGGCGCGTCCGGCCCAGCGGCCCGCGCGCGCGTCCTCGCCCTCCAGGAGGCGCCGGGTGCACGGGGCGCAGCCCACGGAGCCGTAGCCGTCCGTGAGGAGCGGGTTGGTGAGCACGCCGTGCTCGGCGACGTAGGCGTCCACGTCGTCCTGCGTCCAGCGCGCGATGGGGGAGACCTTCACCTTGCGGCGCCTGTCGTCCCAGCCGACGACCGGGGTGTGCGCGCGGGTCGGCGACTCGTCCCGGCGCAGGCCGGTGGCCCACGCCAGGTAGCCGGCCAGGCCCTCCTCCAGGGGCTTGACCTTGCGCAGGGCGCAGCACAGGTCCGGGTCGCGGTCGTGCAGCCGCGGGCCGTGCTCGGCGTCCTGCTCGGCCACGGTCTGCCGGGGCGTGAGCGTGATGACGTTGACGTCCATCACGGCCGCCACGGCGTCGCGGGTGCCGAGGGTCTCGGGGAAGTGGTAGCCGGTGTCGAGGAACACCACGTCCACGCCGGGCCGGGCCCGGGCGGCGAGGTGGGCCACCACGGCGTCCTCCATGGAGGAGGTCACGCAGAAGCGGGCGCCGAAGGTGTCGGCGGCCCAGGTGAGGATCTCCAGGGCGGAGGCGTCCTCCAGGTCGCGCCCGGCGCGCTCGGCGAGCGCCTTGAGCTCGTCGGCCGGGGTGTCGGCCGACACCTGCTGAGTGGTCGTCATATCTCTGCCCCTCCACCGTCGTTGCGTCGAAGCCCCTGGGCGAGCAGCCCGAGGAACTTCACCTGGAAGGCGCGGTTGCACGCCGCGCATTCCCAGGCGCCGTGGCCCTGCTCACCCGGACGCAGGTCCTCGTCGCCGCAGTACGGGCAGTAGAAGGGTGCCGCGCGCTCGCTCATGCCGTGCCCTTCGCTTCGCTCACCACGCTCATGACAGGGCCTCCTCGGAGGCGCGGGCCGCCCAGGTGGCGAACCGCTCGCCGTCCTCGCGCTCGGCCTGGTAGCGCCTGAGGACCCGCTCCACGTAGTCCGGCAGCTCGGCGGCGGTGACCTTCAGGCCGCGCACCTTGCGGCCGAACCCGGCCTCCAGGCCCAGCGCGCCGCCCAGGTGCACCTGGTAGCCCTCGACCTGGTCGCCGTTCTCGTCCAGGACGAGCTGGCCCTTGAGGCCGATGTCGGCGACCTGGATGCGGGCGCAGGCGTTCGGGCAGCCGTTGATGTTGATGGTGAGCGGCTCGTCGAAGTCCGGGACGCGCCGCTCCAGTTCGTCGATGAGCGAGGCGCCGCGCGCCTTCGTCTCGACGATGGCGAGCTTGCAGAACTCGATCCCGGTGCAGGCCATGGTGCCGCGCCGGAACGGCGAGGGGCGCACGGTCAGGTCGAGCGACTCCAGGCCCTCGACCAGGGAGTCGACCTGGTCCTCCGCGACGTCGAGCACGATCATCTTCTGCTCGACGGTGGTGCGCAGGCGGCCCGAGCCGTGGGCGGCGGCGAGGTCGGCGATCTTCGTCAGGACGGTGCCGTCGACGCGGCCGACGCGCGGGGCGAAGCCGACGTAGTAGCGGCCGTCCCGCTGCCGGTGCACGCCGACGTGGTCGCGCCAGCGCTGTACGGGCTGCTCGGGCGCGGGCCCGTCGGCGAGCTTGCGCAGCAGGTACTCGTCCTCCAGGACCCGGCGGAACTTCTCCACGCCCCAGTCGGCGACGAGGAACTTCAGCCGGGCGCGGTTGCGCAGCCGCCGGTAGCCGTAGTCGCGGAAGATGGAGATGACGCCCTCGAACACGTCGGGCACGTCCTCCAGCGACACCCAGGCGCCGAGCCGCTGCCCGATCTTGGGGTTGGTGGACAGGCCGCCGCCGACCCACAGGTCGAAGCCGGGCCCGTGCTCGGGGTGGCGCACGCCCACGAAGGCGACGTCGTTGATCTCGTGCGCCACGTCGAGCAGCGGCGAGCCGGAGATCGCGGACTTGAACTTGCGCGGCAGGTTCGAGAAGGCCGGGTTGCCGATGACGCGGCGGTGGATCTCCTCGACGGCGGGCGTGCCGTCGATGATCTCGTCCTCCGCGATCCCGGCGACGGGGGAGCCGAGGATGACGCGCGGGGTGTCGCCGCAGGCCTCCGTCGTGGACAGGCCCACGGCCTCCAAGCGGCGCCAGATCTCCGGCACGTCCTCGATGCGGATCCAGTGGTACTGGATGTTCTGCCGGTCGGTGATGTCGGCGGTGCCGCGGGCGAACTCCTGCGAGACCTCGCCGACGACCCGGAGCTGGTCGGTGGTGAGCCGGCCGCCGTCGATGCGGACCCGCAGCATGAAGTGCTCGTCGTCCAGCTCCTCCGGCGCGAGGACCGCCGTCTTGCCGCCGTCGATGCCGGGCTTGCGCTGGGTGTACAGGCCCCACCAGCGCATCCGGCCGCGCAGGTCGTTCGGGTCGATGGAGTCGAAGCCGCGCTTGGAGTAGATCGTCTCAATGCGTGTCCGCACATTGAGACCGTCGTCGTCCTTCTTGAACTGCTCGTTCCCGTTCAGCGGCGTGAAGTGTCCGGCGGCCCACTGGCCCTCGCCGCGGTGGCGGCCCGTCCTGCGACGGGGTGCGGCGGGCACGGTTCGATCCGGGGTTGCGGCCATGGGTACGTCCTTCACAGCGGGCTGAGGCGGCTCTGACCTGCGCACTCGCGCGGAAGGCGCGGTGGTGCGCGGGGAGGGGTCAGTACGGGGGAAGCGGCGGTGCCGGGTTGCTCAGCTCGCCGGACACATGGCGCTGGACACGCGGACGAGGTCGACGTGACGTCGACTCACCAAGGCGATTCCAGCTCGAGACATGCCGAAAGCCTGGCATGCGGCGGGAGAGGGAGTCCACCGTTATCCGGATGCTGGACGCTTGGGTCTCGCATGGTGGGATGGCCCGCGCGGGGCGCCCCAGCCCCACCCCTCCCCGAAACCGGTGGCTGCCGCCCCCGGGCCCCCGCCCTCTTCGTCTGGGGCTCCGCCCCTCTCCCCCTTTGATCGGCGCTCCGCGCCTCGTCCTCAAACGCCGGACGGGCTGGTACTTTCCGCGACGCGCCGTCGTCGGCCGGAAGCTGGAAGCCCGTGTCGCGCCGCCGTTGGCTGCCCGCCACCCGCCGACGGCGCGCAGCGGACCCTCTCAGCCCGTCCGGCGTTTGAGGACGAGGCCGCCAGGCCGATGGAAGGGCGGGTGGGTGGGGAAACGCACCGGCAGGCGACGACGGCGGGACGCGAGACGGCTCCAGCCCGTCCGGCGTCTGAGGACGAGGCCGGAGGCCGAGGGAAGGGCGGGCGGGTGGGGGGATACCCGGCAGCCGACGACGGCGGAGCGCGTCAGGGCCGGGCCCCGGGCCAGGGCCCGGGCGTCTCCCCCCGCCGCTCCTGCGAGACCTCCGTGTGGAAGAGCTTGAACCCCCGCCGCAGATAGTTGTCCATCGCGTGCTCCCCGTCCAGGGAGCACGTGTGCAGCCACACCCGCTTCGTAGGGGCACGCCCCGGCCACCGCTCGGCCAGGTCCCAGGCGCGGGCGGTGCCGTACGACAGGAGGTGGCCGCCGATCCCGCGGCCCCGGAAGGCCGGGACGAGGCCGAAGTAGACGATCTCCACGGCGCCGTCGTCCTGCGGGTCAAGCTCCACGTACCCGGCGGGCGTGCCCCGGTCGTACGCCACCCATGTCTCCACGCCCGGCCGCGTCAGATGCTCCTGCCACTGCGCGTAGCTGAGCGAGAGGCGGTCCACCCAGTGGATGTCGCCGCCGACGGCGGAGTACAGGAACCGGCTGAACTCGGGCGAGGGCACCTCAGCCCGCACGATCCGCACATCTCCCTGCGGCGCCGGGGCCGGCAGCAGATCGGTCGGAGCGGTCTGCTCCAGGGACCAGGTGGTGACAGTGATGCTCATGGCGGCCAGGGAACCACGGCCGGGCGCGGCCCGGCCACCGAGCCCGCCCCTGACTCGTGTCAGCGGACCCCGGGGCGCGGCACGAGGCGGACGCCCGGCCTCACGGCACCGCGTCCTCCCGGGCCCTGACCACCGCCGGGGCCAGGGAGTACGGCAGCAGCCGCGCCGGATCCTCGGGCAGCACCAGGTCGACGTCCGCCTCCTCGTGGAAGCGGTACGGGCGGTGCGCGACGAGCCCGCCCAGGTAGCGGCGGACCCGGGACAGCTCGGCCCGGACCGTGACCGTGCGCCCCGGGTCGCCGAACAGGTCCGCGGCCAGGCCCGCCGCGCTGCGGCCCGCCCGGTGCGTGGCCAGGAGGAACAGCAGCTCCGCGTGGCGCGGGGAGAGTTCGTGCGTCCAGCAGCCCGCGCTGCCGGTGACGGTCACCGTCCAGCGGCGCGGCCCGCTGACGTCCACCACCACCCGGGCCCCCGCGGACGCCGGGTCCGCCTCGTCCTCGACCCGCAGCAGCCAGCCGCCGGGCAGCGGCGCCACCGCGCACCGGCCGAGCGAGGGCAGCCAGGTCCGGCCGTCCGCGAGGGCCTTCGGCAGCGTGACCCGGTCCACCGGCGGCATGCCCGTGACCGCGGCCGTCCAGCCGTGCGGATCCACCGCGACGGCGCGCCCGTCCAGGCGGGCGAGCAGCGGCGCCGCCACCGCGCGCAGCCGGTCCAGGGCCGTCAGGTGCTGCTCGCGCAGCCGGGCCTCGGCGAGCTTGGCGACCGAGCCGACGAGGGCCATCGTGGCCGGGTGCAGGGTCTCGAGCGGCCCGCTGATGTCGACGACGCCGAGCAGCCGCCCGTCGCGCGGATCGCTGATGGGCGCGCCCGTGCACGTCCAGTCGTGGTGCGAGCGGACGAAGTGCTCGGCCGAGAACACCTGCACGGGGCGGCGGGTGACGATCGCCGTCCCCACGCCGTTGGTGCCGACGACGCTCTCGCGCCAGTCCGCGCCGACCTCGAAACCGTGCCCGTCGGCCATCCTGAGCACCGACTTGTTGCCCTCGCGCCACAGCAGCCGCCCGTCGGCGTCCGCGACGACCATGATGTGCTGCGCCACGTCCGCCATCGAGAGCAGCCCCTCGCGCAGGACCGGCAGCACGGCCCGCAGCGGTGAGGCCTGCCGCCGCCGCTCCACCTCGTCGGTGGACAGCACACCCGCGCGGATGTCCCGCTCGGGGTCGACGCCGCACGCCAGCATCCGGTCCCAGGACGCGCCGATGACCGGCCGCGGCCCGAACCGGGCGCGCTGCCCGGCGATCCTGGCGTCCCGCATCTCCAGGAGCAGCCGCGCGGCCTGGGCGGCGTTCACCGCCGTGAGCCGTTCGAGGTCGAACGTGGCGCGCGTGTCCATCACCGGTTTCCTCCCGCTCCCCGAGCAGGCCCACAGCGGGGTCATGTACTCATCGTGCCCTTCCGGGCGGGCCGAGGGACATGCCTCGGCCAGTCGTTGAAAGCCGGAGTTGCAACCCCCTGCAACTCTGGCGAACAGTCGTACGGTGTCCAAAACTTGGCAGCGCGCCGCCGCGTGCGGTGCCCGTCCCGACGGGGCCTGAAAACCGGGGGTGGTGCCGTGTCGGCGCAGCACCACCCCCGTGACAGCACTGCCGCCCGGTGGTGCCGTCCGGGCCCCTCGGGCGCCTACCGGCCCCCCGCACGGGGCTCGCCGGGCCTCCCCCGGGGCGCGCGCCCGCGAGCGCGCGCCCGTCCCGCGTACGACGGGCGCTCCTCACCTCACCGGTGCACCGCCGCCCGGTCCACCACGGCGCCCAGGTCCAGGCTGTGCGGCAGCGTGCCGAACGCCGCGCCCCAGTCGCCGCCGAGCCGGGAGGCGCAGAACGCGTCCGCCACCTGCGGCGGCGCGTACCGGACCAGGAGCGAGCCCTGCAGCACCAGCGCCATGCGCTCGACGAACCGGCGCGCCCGCGCCTCCGCGCCCGCCAGGTCGGCCAGCTCCGTCAGCAGGTCCTTGATCGCCGCGTCCAGGCGGTGGTCGGCGCCGCGGGCCGCGCCCACCTCCTCCAGGAAGGCGTTGAGCGCCAGCGGCTCCCGCTGCAGCGCCCGCAGCACGTCGAGGGCCTGGACGTTGCCCGAACCCTCCCAGATCGAGTTCAGCGGCGACTCGCGCAGCAGCCGCGGCATCCCCGAGTCCTCCACGTAGCCGTTGCCGCCCAGGCACTCCAGGGCCTCCGCGACCAGGGGCGTGCAGCGCTTCGTCACCCAGTACTTCGCCGCCGGCACCGCGAGCCGCAGGAACGCCTGCTCCCGCTCGCCCCCGTCGTCGTACGCCGCGGCCAGCCGCAGCGCGAGCGTCGTCGCCGCCTCGGACTCCAGCGCCAGGTCCGCAAGGACGTTGCGCATGAGCGGCTTGTCGACGAGCCTGCCGCCGAACGCCTCCCGGTACGAGGCGTGGTGCACGGCCTGCGCGACGGCCTGCCGCATCAGCGCCGCGGAGCCGATCACGCAGTCCAGCCGGGTGGCCGCCACCATCTCGATGATGGTGCGCACCCCGCGCCCCTCGTCCCCGACCCGCCGCGCCCACGTCCCGTCGAACTCGACCTCGCCGGAGGCGTTCGACCTGTTCCCCAATTTGTTCTTCAGCCGCTGGACGGCGAACGCGTTCCGCGTACCGTCGTCGAGGACCCGGGGCACCAGAAAACACGTCAGCCCGGATTCCGCTTGCGCCAGGACGAGAAAAGCGTCGGACATGGGCGCGGAACAGAACCATTTGTGCCCGACGAGCGTGTACGCGCCGTCCTCGGAAAGCGGCGTGGCCCGCGTCGTGTTCGCCCGTACGTCGCTGCCGCCCTGCTTCTCCGTCATTCCCATGCCGAACAGCACGCCCGCCTTCTGCGCGGCCGGCCGCAGCCCCGCGTCGTACACGATGGACGTCAGCCGCGGCTCCCACTCGGCGGCCAGCGCCGGGTCGGCGCGCAGCGCGGGGACGGCCGCGTGCGTCATCGACACCGGGCACCCGTGCCCGGCCTCGGCCTGCGTCCACACCAGGAACCCGGCCGCGCGCCGCACGTGCCCGCCCGGCCTGCTCCAGGCCGCCGTAAGACCCGCCCCCACGGCCTTGCCGAGCAGCCGGTGCCAGGCCGGGTGGAAGGCGACCTCGTCGACCCGGTTCCCGTACCGGTCGTGCGTGTGCAGCACGGGTGGGTTCTCGTTGGCGAGCGCCCCCCACTCCTGCGCCTGGGACGAACCGGCGGTACGGCCGAGCAGCGAGAGGTCCGCGCGTGCCTCCGGAAGCAGGGCCGGGTCCAGATGCCGCTCGACCGCCTCCACGAGCGCCCGGTCGCACGTGAAGACGTCATATCCCACCAGGGGCGGAGCCTGGTTGGTCACTGTGTGGGTGGTGGCTGCCATGCCGCTACGGTAAGGAGGTGCACCAGGCAAAAGAAACACCCGGGCGGGCACCGGGCCGCTGGAACCGGGCCCGCGCTCTTTACCGCAACGTATCCAAACGCAGGACCGCCTGGCTGCTCCTGAAGGACACCGTCAACTCCTGCATCGAGTACCGCGTCCTGGGTCTCGCGGCGGAGGCGGCGTTCTTCACGCTGCTGTCCGTGCCGCCGCTGCTCCTCAGCCTCATCGGGATCCTCGCGTACGTGGACCGGTGGACCGGTGCCCACACCATCGAGAGCGTCGAGAACAACATCCTTGAGGCGTCCCGCACGATCCTCTCCGACAAGGGCGTCCGGGAGATCGCCCAGCCGATCCTGGAGGACGTGATGAAGGTCGGCCGGCCGGACGTCATCTCCATAGGGTTCCTCTTCGCCCTGTGGTCCGGCTCGCGCGCCGTCAACGTCTTCATCGACACCATCACCGTCATGTACGGGCTCGACGGCGCCCGGGGCATCGTCAAGACCCGGCTGCTCGCCTTCGTCCTCTTCCTCGTCGCGCTCGTCATCGGCTCGGTGGCGCTGCCGCTGATGGTGGCGGGGCCGGATGCGGTGGTGCAGCTCGTCCCCGGCTCCACGACGATCGTCCAGATCCTCTACTGGCCCGTCGTGATCCTGCTGTCCGTCGTCTTCCTCACCACGCTGTACCACGTGTCAGTGCCGGTACGGTCCCCGTGGGCGGAGGACATTCCGGGCGCGCTCATCGCCCTCGGCATGTGGGTCCTCGGCAGCTTCCTGCTGCGGATCTACCTGACCAGCACGGTCGAGGGGCCCACCATCTACGGCTCCCTCGCGGCGCCGGTCGCCGTGCTGCTGTGGATCGGCGTGTCCGCCTTCGCCGTCCTCGTCGGCGCCGCCGTCAACGCGGCGATCGACCGGGTCTGGCCGTCCGTCCAGACGGCGGCGGCGCGGGCGGCGCAGGACCGGGTGCGGGAGGCGAAGGCGGCCGAGCTCATCGCCCGGGCCGCGGCGGCGCGGGCCGCGGAGGATCCTGACGACCCGGACATGCCGGCGGAGTTTCCCGAGCGGTGGTCGCGGTTCCTGCCTCCGGAGGACGTCACGGGGCGGCTTCGGGCCCACCACGCGAGGCGTGACGAGCCACCCCCCGAGCCCTGACCGGAGCTCCGCTTCCGCCTGCCCCGGCCCACCCGCCCGCCCGCCCGTGCCGCTGCCCGGTGGCCCGGCCCACCTGCCGCTTCGCGACGTGCTCCCACCCGCCCACCCGTGCTGCCCCGGTGGCCTGGCCCGGCCCCGACCTGGCGGCTTGCGGCTGCGCTGTCGGCTGCCCGTCACCATTCGCCGCTTCGCGGCGTGTTCCCGCCCGCCCGCCCGTGCTGCCCGGGTGTCCTGGTCCGGCTCTGGCCTGGCGGCTTGCGGCTGCGCTGTCGGCTGCCCGTCACCACGTGCCGCTTCGCGGCGTCTTCCCACCCGCCCACCCGTGCTGCCCCGGTGGCCCGGTTCGGTCCTGGCCTGGCGGCTTGCGGCTGTGCTGTCGGCTGTCCGTCACCACGTGCCGCTTCGCGGCGTGTTCCCACCCGCCCACCCGTGCTGCCCGGTGGCCCGGCCCCGACCCGGCGGCTCGCGGCTCCGTGGCCGCCCGTCACCACTCGCCCACTCGTACTACCCAGGTGACCTCGACCGACCCCGGCCTGGTGGCATGCGGGTCCGCCATCGGCTGTCCGTCCACACTTGCCGCTTCGCGGCGATGCCCCCGCCCGCCCACCCGTACTACCCGCGGGGAGCGGGCAGCCGACGCCGCTCCCGCGTGTTGCCGAGCCAGGACTGGGACGGGGCAGCAGGGCTGTAGGGAGAAATGTGCCGCGAAGCGGCAAGCAGTAACTGGCAGCCGGCGACGGGCCAGCAAGCCGCCAGGTCGGGGCCAGGCCGGGACACCAGGCAGTCACGGGTGGGCGGGTGGGAGGAATTCGCCGCGGAGCGGCAGGTGGTGACGGGCGGCCGGCGACGGGCCCGCGAGCCGGCAGGTCGGGGCCGAGCCAGGTCACCGCGCAGCACGGGGGGAGCGGGTGGGAACATGCCGCGGAGCGGCACGCGGTGAGGTGCAGCCGACGACGGATCCGCGAGCTGCCAAGCCGAGGCCGGGCCCGGCCACCCGTAGCTGCCTGGCGTTCCGGGCCAGCCCCGGCGTAGCTGCTCCCGCCCCGCCACGCCCCGGCCCGGCGGCTCCCCCGTCCGTTGCCGCAGGGAGGGCCGGGTGTCCGCCGCCGCTCACCCGCCCCGGAGGGGGCGGGCGGGTGGGAGAAGAGCCCAGCCAGTCCGGCGTTCAGGGGCGAGAGAAGAGTTCAGCCAGTCCGGTGTTCAAGGGCGAGGGAAGAGTTCAGCCAGTCCGGCGTTCAAGGGCGGGGGAAGAGTTCGACCCGTTCGGTGGTCACCCCGTGGGGCATATCGCCCAAGTGTTTGTGCGGGTCGTTTCCTGGGCGTAGGCCGAGAAATCCCTCGGCGGGCGGCCGAGTATCTTCCGTACGCCGTCGGAGACGTATGCGTTGCGGCCGTCCAGGTTCGTTTCGAACAGGTCGATCAGGAATTCCACTTCGGCTTCCGGGACGCCGAATTCGCGCAGCGCCGTGCCGTAGGCGCGGGGCTCCACCGGTACGTACGTGAGTTCCCGTCCGCTCGCCGCCGCGATCTCCGCGACCGCGTCGCGGAAGGACAGGAGCCGGTCGCCGCTCACCTCGAGGACCTGCCCGGCGTACCGCTCCCCGGCGGTGACCACCGCCACCACCACGTCCGCGACGTCCCGGGCGTCGACGAAGGGCTCCAGGACCTCCCCGGCGGGGAAGGCGAGCTCCCCGGCCCGCAGGCCGTCGACGAGGGGGCCCTCGCTGAAGTTCTGCGCGAACCACGCGGACCGTACGACGGTCCACCGCCGCACCCCGGAGGCGGCGAGCGCCCGCTCGGTGGCGTCCGCCTGGGGCTCGCCGCGGGCGGAGAGCAGGACGAGGTGGCGTACGCCCAGCTCCGCGGCCCGGCGCGCGAGCGCGTCCACGGCCTCGGCGGCGCCCGGGGCGCCGACGTCCGGGAAGTAGGCCAGGTACGCGGCGTCCGCGCCCCGCAGCGCGGCGTCCCACGTGGCCGGGTCGTGCCACTCGAAGCGGACCCCACCGGAGCCGGAGCCGGAGCCGGAGCCGAAGCCGGAGTCGGAACCGGAGCCGGAGCGCGAGGCCGCCCGCACGGTGAGCCCGGCGGCCCGCGCGGCCCGCGCGACCCGGCTCCCGGTCCGCCCCGTCGCCCCGGTCACCAAGATCGTGGGACTGCCGGATCCGGCCGGGCCGGCGGCCGTCCCGCCGCCCGTGTACTGCGTGTTCGTCGTCATGCCCCCAGCCAACCGGCACCCCGCGCCCCCGGCCATCGGTCAGAGACTCACCTCCATACGCGGGCGTCTACGCTGCCCGCATGGACGTACTCGCAGGCTTGCTGGAGGGCCCGCGCGCACGGGGGGCCTTCATGCTGCGGGCGTGCTTCGCGCCGCCCTGGGCCGTGCGCATCGCGGACGAGGCACCGGTCTCGGTCATGATCATGGTGCGCGGCGAGGCCTGGATCGTGCCCGAGGGGACGGGTGCGGCCGCCGCGCCCCGGCTGCTCCGCCCCGGCGACCTCGCCGTCGCCCGCGGCCCCGCCCCCTACCTCGTCACGGGCGACCGGGACACGGAGCCGTACGCGGAGATCCGCCAGGGCCAGGTCTGCGTACCGCTGAACGGCGCGCCCCAGGACCACTACCGCCGCTTCGGGACGCGCGAGTGGGGGCAGCCCGGCGGGCCCGTGCGGATGCTGATCGGCACGTACCAGATGCGGGGCGAGATCACCGGGCGGCTCCTGGACGCGCTGCCACCGTTGCTCGTGCTGCCCACCGAGGTGTGGGACTGCCCGCTCACGCCGTTCCTCGCCGAGGAGATCGGCAAGGACGAGCCGGGCCAGGAGGTCGTCCTCGACCGGCTCCTCGACCTGCTGCTCATCGCGGCGCTGCGGGCCTGGTTCTCCCGCCCGGAGGCCGAGGCCCCGGCCTGGTACCGGGCGCTCGGCGACCCGGTCGTCGGGCCCGTCCTGCGGCTCCTGCAGGACGAACCCGCGCACCCCTGGACGGTGGCGGCGCTCGCCGCCCGGGCGGGGGTGTCCCGCGCGGCGCTCGCCCGCCGGTTCACCGGGCTCGTGGGGGAGCCCCCGATGACGTACCTGACGGGCTGGCGGCTCGCGCTCGCCGCGGACCTGCTGCGCGACAGCGACCGGACGATCGCCGCGATCGCCCGCGAGGTCGGCTACGGCAGCGCGTTCGCCCTCTCCAGCGCCTTCAAGAGGGTGTACGGCGTCAGCCCCCAGGAGCACCGCACCGGTGCGGCGTAGCCTGAGCGGCGTGGCAGGGGAGAGGGAGCGGGCCGAGGGGCCGGAAGGCGCGGGCGGGTACGCCGAGCGGCCCTCCGCGCTGCTGCCCGGCGCCGTCGTGTGGAGCAAGTCCACCGCCCCCTCGGGCGCGGGTTCCCCGGTCCTGCCCGACGGGTGCATGGACCTGCTGTGGACCGAGGGAAGGCTGTTCGTCGCGGGCCCGGACACCCGCGCGTACACCCCGGGCGCCCTGCCCGAGGGGCGCTACGTCGGTGTCCGCTTCGCCCCCGGCACGGCGCCCGCGGTCCTCGGGGTGCCCGCGCACGAGCTGCGCGACCGCCGCGTCGAGCTGGCCGACCTGTGGAGCGGTGCCGAGGCCCGTCGGCTGACCGCGCGCGTGGACGCCGCCGCCGACCCGACGGCCGCCCTGGAGCGCGTCGCCTGCGAGCGCGCCGGGCGGGGCCCGGCGCCCGACCCGCTCCTCGCGCGCGTCGTGGCGTCCCTGGCCGCGGGCCGCGGCGTCGCCGAGACCGCGGCCGCCGTGGGCCTGGGCGCCCGGCAGCTCCACCGCCGCTCGCTGCCCGCCTTCGGCTACGGCCCCAAGACCCTCGCGCGCGTGCTGCGGCTCCAGCGGGCGCTGGCGCTGGCCCGCTCCGGCCTGAGCCCCGCCGAGACCGCCGCCGTCGCGGGCTTCGCCGACCAGGCCCATCTGGCGCGCGACGTCAAGGAGTTGACGGGGACGCCGCTGGGTGCCCTGCTGCGCGGCACCTGACGGCACCGCCGGGGGAGGCTGCCGCCCGGCGGCTACCGCCCCTGCTCCGCGAAGAGTTCGGCGCCGTTGCCGTCCGGGTCGAGCACGACGGCGTAGCGCTGTCCCCAGGGCGCGTCGAACGGCTTGAGCTCCGCCCGGTACCCGGCGGCCACGAGCTCCTCGTACACCGCGTCCACGCCCGCGGGCGTACCGCAGTGGAAGGCGAGCCCGATCCGCCCGCCCCCGGCCGGGGGCCGCCACGCGGGGTGGAAGGAGCGGACGGTGTCCTCGGTGTCGAAGGCGAGGCGCGTGCCGCCCGGCAGCGCGGTCTCCACGTGCGGCAACTCCTCGGCACCGGCAGGGAACTCGAGCCCGAGGCGGCGGTAGAAGGCGAGGGAGGCCGGCAGGTCCGAGGCGACGATGCCGATCAGGTCGAGCCGGGGTGTGACCCGGGGGGTGGTGTGGTCGCTGTTCATACGGAAAGCGTAGGCAGCGCCTCCGCGGCCGGTCTTGAAGGAAACGGACACCGCGCCCCGGCCGCGCGCCCCCGTATCACCCGGCCGCCCGCCCCCGCACCACCCGGCCCGGCTGTCCCGGGTGCGGAAACCTCGCTACGGTGGAGGCATGGGTATCCCGGGTGAGAACCATCTGGCGGCAGCCGTCGTGGCCCACCGGGGCCGCGTGCTGCTCGTGCGCCGCAGCGAGACCGAGCGGTTCCTGCCACGCGTGTGGGGGGTGCCCTGCGGCAAGCTCGAACCGGGCGAGAGGCCCCGCGACGGCGTGCTGCGCGAGCTGAAGGAGGAGACCGGCCTGCTCGGCCACGTGGTGTGCAAGGTCGGCGAGTCCTCCTTCGTCAGCGACTACCGCGGGCGCGAGGTGAAGAACTGGCAGGACAACTTCCTCGTGCGGCCCCTCACCCTCGACGTGTCCCTGCCGCACCCCGACCAGGAGCACCGCTGGCTCGCCCCGGGCGAGCTGCGCACCGTCGAGATCGACGACTACAACCTGGACGTCGTCCAGCAGGCCATCAGCCGCCTGGAGCGCTGACACCGCCGAACTCCGGCACCACCGCCCGCGGCCCTCTCAGGCGGGACGCATGTGCTCCAACCGCCCGCCGTCGGCGACGAGTTCGCCCAGACGGCGCAGCTCCTCCAGGTACTCCGCCACCCCCAGCGGCTCCTTCGCGTACGCCTGCGCGCGCTCCGCCCGCCCGGCCGCCGCCCCGGTGAACACGTCCGTGTACCGCCGTCGGCCCACCCCGGTCTCCAGGAACAGCGTCACCGTGGTGCCCGGCGCCGCGCACCACGCCCGGTGCAGCGCGTACGGCGACAGGGCGTAGCCGCTGCCCGCCGCGTACTCCGCGGTCTGCGTCAGGCGCAGCCGGGCACTGCCCGCCGGCTCCAGGAGCCAGTCGTTGACGTCCGCCGACAGCGACTCGCGGTAGCGCGCCGCCGTCAGCGCCCCGTCGCCCGCCGTCTCGTACAGCTCCATGCCGAGCCTGCCGCGCACGACGTACGACGCCAGCGGGGAGCGGTGGTTGTGGATGTCCTCGTGGCCCGCGCGCACCGTGCCCGGGTGCCAGACGTGCGCCCGCAGCCGGTGGTGGGCCCCGGCCCCGACGAGCAGCAGCTTGTCGAAGCCGAGCACGTGCCGGTACGACAGCGGCGCGCACCCCGACGGGTCGCCGAGGCCCGCCGCCAGCTCCGTCACCAGGGGCAACAGCCGCTCGGCCGAGCCCAGTTCGGCGACGACCGTACGCGCCGCCCGCACCAGGTCCCCGCCGTCGAGCCCCGTCAGGGTCCCCTCGATCAGTCGCCGGGCCCGCAGGACGTGGCGTCCACCCATACGCGGTCGCTCCGCCTTCCTGTGCGCGGCCCCGCCCGCCGGGGCCGCCTCGCCGGAGGTCAGGCCTCCGGCTGATACATCCATACGGCATGGGCCCGCAGCGCCGAAAGCCCCTGATAGGTCATCCACAGCGGACGGCCGAGGTCGTGGCCGTCCCAGTGCCAGATGCCGTCGCGCTGCTGGCCGAGGACGCCCGCGACGGCGCTCGTGACCAGCGCCCGCCAGGCCTCCTCGCGCCCCTCGTCGGCGGCGATCTCCCAGGCGCCGGGCGTGAGCAGCGCCCGGACCATCCACGCTGCGGTGAAGTGCCGTACGTACAGCACCTCCTGACGCCACACCACCTGCGGGTGCGGGCGGCGCACCTCCTCCTGGGCGCCCCGCAGGTCCGCGCACGTGTCGTGCGCCGGCACCGGGCAGGACAGCAGCCAGCGGACGCCGTCCTCGCGCGCCGCCCGGGCGTTCGCGTCCTCGCCGAGGACGCGGGCCGCGCGGTCCAGGGCGACGACGGCCTGCGCCGTGTGCACCGGCGAGGGCCGCGTCACGTGCCCGGCGGGCACGCGCAGGCTGGCGCCCCAGCAGCGGCGGTGCTCCCGCTCCGGGTCGGTGATCGTGCGGTCGACCAGCTCGGCCCGCAGCCGGGCGATGGCGGGAGCGTCCGGCGCCGCCCGCAGCAGGCCGCGCAGCACCGTCGTCACCACGTGCGTACGGGCCAGGCCCGAGGGCTCCAGGTCCGGGGTGAAGCGGGCCGCGCAGCGCGCCGCCTCGTCGGCGAGGCGCGCCGGGTCCGCGCCCGCCCGCGCGAGCGCGCCCAGCACGAGCGCCGTCACCTCCGGCCGGGGCACCGAGCCCTGCGAGCGCGCCGCCCAGCCGCCGTCCGGGAGCCGCAGCCGCCACAGCGTCTCCACCAGGCGCGAGGGGCTCAACCGGCCGTCGCGCTCGCCCAGTTCGAGCACCAGGTGCAGCCCGTACGCCGTGCCGGTCGGGGTCGGCAGGACCGGCCGGGTCTGCTCGTCCAGGGCGTGCGGCCAGCCGGTGAGCGAGCCCCGCTCGGGGTCGTCGACCTCGGCGAGCTCCTCGCGGAGCGTGGCGTACGCGGCGGCGGCCAGCGCCGGGAAGGGCCCCGGCGCGGCGGGCGGCGCGGCGTCCCCGGCGCCGCGCGCGGGCACCGGGCCGG
>NZ_JASCXL010000024.1:0-95845 GCF_030010595.1 Streptomyces sp. CC224B
GGCCGTGCTCCAGGCGCCGGGGTCAGGCCCTCTCACCGGGCCGGTCCCCACGTCCTCACACCGGTTGCCCGAACAGCAACCGACAACCACAGCCCACAGCCCACAGCCCACAGCCCACAGCCCACAGCCCACAGCCGGGCAACGAGGTCGGAGACGCAACGTACTTGCAACCTTCTTCTTCCTACGCTCGCGGCGAGAGCTGCCCGACGGCGGGCAGCGTGTTCGGGGAGGCAGTCACATGGCCCGTTACGCGGCGCCCGGTACTGAGGGTGCGGTCGTCTCCTACAAGGCCCGGTACGACCACTTCATCGGGGGCGAGTACGTGCCGCCGGCGCGTGGGCAGTACTTCGAGAACCCGAGCCCCGTCAACGGCCAGCCGTTCACGGAGGTGGCTCGGGGTACGGCCGAGGACGTGGAGCGGGCGCTCGACGCGGCGCACGCCGCCGCGCCCGCGTGGGGTCGTACGTCCGCCGGGGAGCGCGCGGCCGTACTCCGGCAGATCGCGGACCGTATGGAGGCCAATCTCGAACAGCTCGCGGTGGCGGAGAGCTGGGAGAACGGCAAGCCGGTGCGGGAGACGCTGGCCGCTGACATACCCCTGGCCATCGACCACTTCCGGTACTTCGCGGGGGTGATCCGGGCCCAGGAGGGGACGCTCAGCGAGGTCGACGAGGACACGGTGGCGTACCACTTCCACGAGCCGCTGGGGGTCGTGGCGCAGATCATCCCGTGGAACTTCCCGATCCTGATGGCGACATGGAAGCTGGCTCCCGCGCTCGCCGCCGGGAACGCCGTGGTGCTCAAGCCCGCCGAGCAGACCCCCGCCTCGATCCACGTGTGGCTGGATCTGGTGAGCGATCTGCTGCCACCGGGCGTCGTGAACGTCATCAACGGCTTCGGGGTGGAGGCGGGCAAGCCGCTCGCATCCAGTCCCCGGGTGGCGAAGGTCGCGTTCACCGGGGAGACCACGACAGGGCGTTTGATCATGCAGTACGCCTCGGAGAACATCAAGCCGGTCACGTTGGAACTGGGCGGCAAGAGCCCGAACATCTTCTTCGACGACGTGTGGGCGGCCGACGACGACTTCCGCGACAAAGCTCTCGAGGGCTTCACGATGTTCGCGCTCAACCAGGGTGAGGTCTGCACGTGTCCGTCGCGGGCGCTCGTCCAGCGCGGGCACTACAGCGAGTTCCTGGAAGCGGCGATCGCGCGCACCGAGTTGATCAAACCCGGTCACCCGCTCGACACGGACACGATGATCGGTGCCCAGGCCTCGAACGACCAGTTGGAGAAGATCCTGTCCTACCTGGACATCGGCCAGCAGGAGGGCGCCAAGGTCCTCACCGGCGGGCAACGCGTCGAGTATGACGGGGAGCTGGCCGGGGGCTGGTACGTGCAGCCGACGATCTTCGAGGGTGACAACCGGATGCGGATCTTCCAGGAGGAGATCTTCGGCCCGGTCGTCTCGGTCGCTTCGTTCAACGACTTCGACGACGCCATGAAGATCGCCAACGACACCTTGTACGGGCTGGGCGCGGGCGTGTGGACGCGGGACATCAACACCGCGTACCGGGCGGGTCGTTCGATCCAGGCGGGTCGCGTGTGGACGAACTGCTACCACGCCTATCCGGCGCACGCGGCGTTCGGCGGGTACAAGCAGTCCGGCATCGGCCGCGAGACGCACAAGATGATGCTGGAGCACTATCAGCAGACGAAGAATCTCCTGGTGTCGTACTCGGCGAAGAAGCTCGGCTTCTTCTAGACGCACGAAGAAGGGCGCCTGACCTGGGCTTTCACCAGTCAGGCGCCTTCCGGTCGGCCCGCTCAGAGCAGGGCCCGATTTACAACGTAACTCCCAGTTCCTCCCACCGCTATCCCGCTGCTGACCAGCTCTTCCGGACCAGTCACGGACCAAAACGCCGACTCATCCCTCAGGCACCACACCCTGACTGACGCGGTCCCACTCCTGCATGGACTGCTCGATCAGCCGGTTGGCCTGCTCCCTGACGCCATCCAGGAACTTCGCGTAGTACCGGAAGAGGACCTCGATGCTCTGGCCCGCGCGGCGAGCGCATTCGGCTGGGTCCACACCGGAGTACAGCCAGAACGAGATCCCGGCGTGCCGGAGATCGTAGGGCCGCTTGGCCAGCCCGGAGGCGAGTTCCGTGCGGGTCAGCACATGGTTCCGTGCCCGCGCCCACGTAATGCCATATGCAGACGCGTCCACATAGTTGCCGGCCTGGTTCCGAAACACCCGACCGTCCGGCGCCACGCCGAACCGCTTGATGTGCGCCCGCAGGACGCGCACGAACTGCGGCGGGATGGGCACCGGCCGGGTCGCGGTAGCCGCACGGCGCTTGAGCGAGTGCACCTCGTGCACCGCGCCGTCGTCCGTCCACTCCTTGCCCGCGGTGATGACGCCGCCCGACAGGTTGAGCATCCCCCACCCGGCCCCGGGCAGGCGGCACTGTTCGAGCCGGAGGTGAATGACCTCCGCCGGCCGCATGGCCGCGTAGTACATGCAGCCGAAGAACGCTTCCAGGTGGGGGCCGCGCCCGCGCTGCTGAGCTACCGCCGTAAGCAGCCGGGAGACTTGGGCCGGATTGGGGACGGCAGCCGGGTCGACCTCCTCGCTGACCGCCGGAGCGTGCCACCTCAGCCCGTTGAGGGGATTCTCCGCGAAGTAACCTTTTTCCACTGCGGTGTTGAGCACTTCGCTCAACGCAGCTCGCTTGCGCCGGGCCGTCTTGGCCGCAGCCGCTTTGCCGTCCAGCTTTCGACACAGAGCGTCCAGCGCCCCTCGCAGCACGTCGGCTTCCGCGAGAGCACTGACGGGCAGGGAGTTTCGCTTCAGCCAGTCCAGGGCCTTCCGCCATTCATCGGTCGGCTCTTTGGCCCATGCGTTCTTGTTGAACGCCCACGAGTACAAGGCGCGCCGCAGTACCCGCGGCTCCGGATATGTTACGCCAGGGTGCACCAGGGCAGGCGTGACGGTGGCGAATGCGTCGGCCAGGGTACGGCGGGTGTTTCCCGGTGTGTGGTCCCACCGTTGGTCGAGGTATTCGCGGGCAAGGTCGTACCACGTCGTTCGCTGCTTGATGGCTCGCAGCTCGGACGTCGGCAGACCCGTGTGTTCATCGAAAGGCTCGCCCTCGCGCGCCGCCGTCATCAGCTTCGCATGCCGACTCTCGGCGAGCCCGAGGGTCATGAATGACTCTGATTTTTCGCGTCCGTTGACCGTCCACCGGACCATAAACGCCTTGCGCCGGTCAGGGCGCTCGCGTATGTCCCAGAAACGGACGTTGTAACTCATCGCCAAGTGTCAGAATCTCTCTCGCAAGCGTCCCACCAGGCATCCAGATCTGTGCGACGGCACCGGAGTTCACCATTGGGCAGCTTGATCATGCGGGGGGCTTGCCCGCGGGCGCGCATGCGGTAGAACGCCGACGGACTCATACGGATCTCCGCAAGAACCTCGGTCAGCTTCAGCGCAGAAGGACGAGCCATGCAATTTCACCTTCGTATCGAGAAAGACTCCATGCCGGAAATTTACGCGTGCATTGATGCGCAGCACAGACCGCCCGCCCTGCAGGGCCACCCCTCGCGGAACAGCCGATAAGACGCAGGAGGCCTAACGGATCGACACAGCGTGGGATTTTCCTCACGGCACACAGGCGAGCAGCCAAGGAGAAAATCTGACGTAGTAAACAGTCAGCCAAAGCCATGGGCATGAAGACGCGGTCATAGATAGGGCAGCAGGCGGCAGCAGCGCCCGATACCTCCTCGCGAATGCGTGCGGCACTGCCAACTGCGTCCGTCCGCCACGACTCCACCGCCAGGCACAGCCGCGCGCGAACACCTCAATGCTCTGCACGATCCCCGGTTTCGCTAACCGGGGATCGTCTGATATGTATCGCTCAGCGCAACTAAGGGGAGGAGTTTCGTGCCCCCGCCCCGTGCTGTCCAGCACACCAGCCGATAGGACCGCAGTGCCAGCGTTGGGCCCCCGGCGTCGCGTTCTAGCAGCCTGTCGCCAGTTGGGCGGTCAAGATTTCTAGAGATGACGCACCCAGAGGCGCCGAGGACTCGGGCTACGTAACCGGTCACGGACCTGGCGTGCGCAAAGACCGGGTGGTCACGGCGGTAGCCGCGTTGCAGTAGGCCCTCACCAAGAAGCCCGGCACGCAGACGCACAGACACATCGCCGTGGATAGGGGCCCTGGGTCTCGCGTCTTTCGGCTATCGACGCATTCACGGAGCCGAGCATCAGGAAGATAAGAGCGGTATTGCGGACGGACTCGAAAGCAGGCTCGACAGGTGGACCTCCGTGGGGTCGGTTGCTCGGTGCGGAGACCGCGCAGCGTGATCTGCGTATCGCCGCTGACCTGGTGTTTCCCGGGACGTTGTACGTTGACATGGTCTCGGAAAAGGTTCCAGCCCTTCGGCGGTCTTTCCCGTCTGCCGTGGGCGAATGCTGTCCTTTGACAGCGAACCCAGGTCTCCGTCTTGGCAAAGCGGAACTCCTTGCCATGC
This sequence comes from Streptomyces sp. CC224B, assembly GCF_030010595.1. Taxonomy (NCBI): domain Bacteria; kingdom Bacillati; phylum Actinomycetota; class Actinomycetes; order Kitasatosporales; family Streptomycetaceae; genus Streptomyces; species Streptomyces sp. CC224B. The sequence goes on from NZ_JASCXL010000024.1 coordinate 4,534, forward strand.
TTCGGCGGTCGCCCGCCCTGGGGTAGGACAGGGGAGACGAGCTGTTCGACCTCACCGACGCGTTGCTGTATGTGGACGGGCCGGTGACGGCGCCGGTCGACTTGACGCTGGTGGCTGAGCACTGGCGCGGACACAGCGCGATGTACGACGCGCTCAACAGCGGAAACGTGGATGCGTCCCGGCTGCGCCAGGTGCTGGCCGGCCTGCCCATGCCGCAGGCCGCCGACGGCCGCCTGGTCCTCGCGGTCAACGTGAGCAACTGGCTCCGCCCGGACGCGCCGACCAGCGCGGATCGTCTGTTCTGTCACGTCTAGGGCCGCAGCGGACGGCCCTGGGATCAGTTCGTGCCCGGCTGGTCGTACTCGTTCGTCGCGGCCCTGGAGCGGGCCGGACGTCGTGGTGCCAGCTCCTGGACGCCGTGCGTTTCGGGCCGGACGACAACGTCGCCGAGGCCACCGCCGCCCAGATCTGCCGGGTGGTCGTGGATCTGATTGAGATGGGCCGCTGGCACGCGGATGGCCGGTCGAAGCCCTATGAGCCCACCGTGCCTTGCACGAATCGCCGAAGGTGCGCACGCACGGTGTTGGGCTGCTCCAACCAAGGCTCGTGCCCGGCGTCTTCGACGCGAGTCAGCGGAAGGTCGAGCCTGAGCGCGAGTGATTCAAGAGCCGCCAATACGTGGAGCCGCTCCAACTGCGCTGCGGACATGCGGCGGCTTCGCTCCGCTCGCTCAAGTGGGCGGTGGAGCGCTCGGTGAGCCGGTGGATGCCGTCGAAGAGGGTGTCGTGGCTGTAGCGGGGGCGGTACAGCAGCAGCCGCGCGACTCCGGCCCCTGGACTCGTACGAGATCGCTGATCGTCTGCGGGCCCTGAAGGCGACGTAGTCGGCCCGGTGAGCCAGCAACCAGCCTGCCTCCGGGCCCGGGCCCGGAGGCAGGCAGCGGGCGACGGTACGGTGTCGGCCGGGCGGCAGTCCGGCCATGTCCACCGTCGCCCCCGGCCCTCGCGCCATCTTCGTCTACCTCGCCTGCCTGGTCGCCTCACCAGCGCTCACCGCGCACTTCGGACTCGTCCCTGTCGGCTTCGGCCTCGCCGCACCGGCTGGGACTGCAGTCTCCGCGCTCACCACCTGGGCGCGGCACGGCGATCGACGCCTACGGCCGGGCTGTCGTAGTCCTGATGTGGCTGCCCGGCAGTATCCTGGCCGCCTTCCTGGCGCCAGCCTCCCTCGTCATCGCGACCGTCCTTGCCTTCTTGGCCACCGAGCTGGTGACCGCCGCGGCGTGGAAGGCGTTGCGACCGTACGGGAAGTGGGCAGCGGCCGGTGCAATCCTCGCCGCCGGGGTCGTCATTGACGTCGCGACGTACGCGTTCATCGCGGGCCTGCCCATCGCGTCCGTGACGCTCGGGAAGCTCGTTGCGAAGTTGTGGATCACTGCTGCGGTCGCTGTGACAGGGCTGACGGCGCGCAGGCTCCTGAATCGCTCGGCTGGCTCCCGCCTGGGGTGCTTGCCCTGCGGAGAGCAGCCTCGCGGGAGACGTCCTAACTTTCCGGTGTGGTCACTCCTCGTCAGTGCTGAAGGACCGCAGAGGCTTGACCATGACTGCATACAGCGGTGAGTCAGCAAACGGGCGTTGCTCACCCACCTTCTCGTAGCCCCACGTTTCGTAGAGCTTCTGCACCTTTGGGTGGGTGACGTCGACCAGGAGGACGGCGAGGTCCTCACTGCGCTCCTTCAATAGTTCTTCGTGTAGCTGATTCGCTATTCCCTGCTTGCGCCAAGATGGGCGCACCATGATTTCTGAGACGGCGTAGGTGGCTGTGTAGCCGTTTTTTGGCTCGAATTCAGTTTTGCGCCACCATTCGCGCCCCGAGGATAGTGGAGCGCCGTAGGCGAAGCCGGTCGGTTCGGTACCGTCGAAGGCGACTACGCAAGTGAAGCCTTCCATCTCTGACCAGTGATCGACGAACCAGGGGAACCGCTGGTTGAACTCGTCGTGCATAGCGTCACGGTAGGAGTCGGCGTGCACATCGATCAGCATCTGCTTGAAGCCCTCGGGGAGGCTTCCATGGCGATAGTGCTGCAGGTCGATCAGCTTGGTCACACTCGACTCCATTCGTCTCGCATGCGTTCCACCCAGTCGCGGGTGTACGTCGCGGAAGGGGCGGTCCTGAGCAGGTCGCGGTGGAAATCGCCGACCAGAGTGCGCATCCGTTCAGGCAGGGGTGCGCCGTTCATGATCGAGAAGACGGCGGCCGCAGACTGAGTGGCCTGCTCCGGTTCCCCTTGCTGCAGTTGGGCGCACGCAAGCTGGCACGTTGCCAAAGCTCGGTTGCGCTGAAATTCGTGTGGAATTTCGCTTAGGGCTCGGTGCGCCATGGCTTCCGCGGTGGCGTGTTCACCGATGCGGAAATGGGCGATTGCCGAGAGGTGGTTGAGTTCAGCCGGTCCGTAAAAGGCCGTCCAGCGTGGCCGCCTGTTCTCAGGTGCCTTCAAAAGGGCCTCCTGGGCTGACCCGAGCGCTCTCTTAGCCGCTCGGCGGTCCCGTAGCGCCGCGTAGGACAGTGCGAGACGTGCGCGTGCCAGAGAGCTGAAGAAGGGGTCGATTCGGGCAGCCTTGGAGGCCACCGCTGCCTGAGCTGCAGAACGATGCTCTGACCAGTTCTTCCGCTGGGAGGAGAGCAAACCGATGTTGATCCAGACGTGTATCACCGTGGGCGGGTCCTGAGAAAGGCCGGCGAAGGTAGTGGCCTCGTGCAGGCATCTCTGGGCAGTGTCCAGGTCGCGCAGGTCGATGTACGACCAGGCTGCGAGGTTGGTGTACTCAGCGGCCAACGCATACAGAGCGCGCCGCACCTTCTCGCTGGCGTTCCGTTGCTGGAGGTCCAGTACCTTTTTGCGAGCGCTGAGTGCCCGTACAGCCAGAGAAGCGTCTCCGCCTTGGCGGTCGTCGGCTTCCACCAGCGCCTCCATGCCGGCAGCAGCCCGCTCAACGTCGGACATGCCCACCGATCTACGCCGTCTAAGCACGGGGGCAGCTCCGGCTGCGGTGCCGGTGGCCGAAACCATGAAAGCGCGACGCTTCATAGGGTCCTCCTGCATGGAGCGGGGCGCACTGAGCCCCAAGTCCGTCACAGGGCAGCCGAACACATGCTCAAGTGCGGCGCAAGTACGGCTGATTGGGCGGCGACTCGACCCGTCAAGCAGCGCTCGGACCGTTCGCGAGGACATGGTCCCTGGGCGGCCGGTGGTCGTCAGCAGCGCGTTGTTGCACCGGCGGGCCAACTCCTCCTGCGTGAGGCCGAGTTGCTTCATGCGGGCCTGAAGGGCGAGGTTCGCTCCCATGTACCGAACGTAGCGCTGCGACCACGGTGTTGCCCAGGGGCAAGGTAATGCGAACGTAAAGTCTTCCGGTTGGTGGGAGACAGAAAACCGGAACTTTGCCTGTTGCCGCCTACCGAGAACTCGTTGACTGGTCACCTGCCGTCGGGCCGGGCTCGGCGCGAGGGCAGAGAGCGATACCCGGCTGTACCCAGGCGCGCGCCTGGGGCTTTGAGCCGGAGGGACTGACCGTGACCATCACCAATGGAGGTGCTGGCATGACCGCCTCGCTGCCCCACCGTGTCCGTACCCCAGCTCGACGGCCGGTCCCCCCTGCCGGCCCGCCCCTCTTCCGCCGCGAGGAATGGGCTGCCAGCCCCGCGAGCGTGGCCCCCGACATGGGTGACCTGGCCGACCGCGTCAGGGGCCTCATGAACCTGGCGGGCGGTGGGACAGGGTGCGTGCCGCTGGGCGGGAGGCTGTTCGATGTCGTGGTCACCGCGACCGGTCATGCCGCGCGGGCCATGGTCCGGCTCATGGACGAGGTGCAGATCGACGGCTGCGGGCCCGTGATCGAGGACCCGGGGCGGTCGTGGTTGTACTGGCTCGTGCCGCCCGGCACCAGCCTCCGGTGGGAGCCGCACCGGTACGCCATCTGTCTGGGGCGCCCGTACGAGCTCGCCCTGCCGCCCCTTGGCCGGACGGAGCCTCCGGGCCCTTACTGGCTGCGGCCCTGTAAGGCCGACCGGCTAGTGCCCGCGACTCCGCTCCGGGACAACCTCGACCGCTTCCAGCCCGCGCCGGTACCGCACGAGGTGCTGCTGGCCGCCGAGCTGCGAAGCCTCGGGTGCCCGAGTTGATCTTCGTTGACCTCCCCTCCTGTCTCTGCGGACCTCTCCCTCCTCGCCGCCCGTAGAGACCCGCGGGCCCTGCCTACGGGGGGCAGGGCCCGCGGCCCACCCCTTCCGACCCTCCTGAGGACGCTGCTGATGCCCACCACACGGCCCCCACTGCTCCCGCCCGTCGGCCCAAGCTCACGCCCGCCGGACCCTGGGATCACGGTCTCCCTCGCCATGCCCGCGTATCCGCGGGCGGAGTGGTCGACCACGCTGGCGCCCGTCGGCGACGTGGCGCGTGCAGCCCGGCTGCACGCGCGGACACGTCTGCCGATGCTGGGCTGGCACGGCGACGTCGAGACCGCCGCCCAGGTCGCCTCCCGGCTCGTCGACAACGCGATGACCCACGGCCACCCGGACCCGTCGGAACTGCCCTTGGGACTGCTGCTGGTGGTGACCGCAAACGACGAGCTGATCATCGCCGTCCAGGACACCAACCCCGCCTTCCCCGACTTCGCCGAGCTCGCCCACGGCCCCCTGCCGCCGCACACGATGTCCCAGAGGCCGTCGAGCTTGACCTGGATACGCCGCGACCTCGGGGGGAGGATCGCCTGCTGCACGAGCCCGGAGTCGAGCACGAAAACCGTGCAGGTGACCCTGCCCCGCCTCGCACGGCAGGAGGCGACGGGATGACGCTCCCTGCGCAGCTTTCTGCGGCCGACTGGGACGAGTACCACCGGGCAGGCCGGGGGTGCATGGTCACCGACCTGGAAAGAGAGCGGTTCCTGAGTCTGGCGCCCGCGCCGCTGGGCCGTCGGGTGGTCGATATCGGGTGCGGCAGCGGACGGTGGACTCGGCAACTCGCTCAGTGGGGCGCGCAGGTCACCGGCTATGACTACTCCTCTGAAGCCCTGGCTCAGGCCCGCGCCCACGCCGCCGCCGGGCCCTCCTACGAGCAGTGGGACGTCACCGGCGGGCCCATCCCCACGAGCCTGGCTCCCGGCACCGTGGACCTGGTCACCTGCCGCCTGTCCCTGGCGTACCTGGACATCGCGCGGTTCCTCGGTGACGTCACCCGCTGGCTCACCCCCGACGGTGCCCTCTACATCCTGACCCCGGTGAAGGACGACAGGCTCGACGCCCCACGGCAGCCGCCCACGGATGAGGACCCCTACCTGCGGGCGCTCCCCCAGTCCCAGCTCAACAGCCTGAGGGCCGACAGCCAGTGGAAGCGGCACCAGCTCAACGCGACGGGCGGCCGCTTCACCGCGCTGGTACTGCAAGGGCCAGCGGCCTAGCGCGGCCGCAGGCCCGCCGAGCACTCCCATACCGTCCGCCTCACATAAGGACCCGATGATGTGTCCGCACCAGCCGCCGTGTCCCTCCGCAGAGGCCTCTGACCGGGAAGCCGCGGCCCTGACCACCCACCGGCCCGAGCAGGGCTGGAGCCTGCTGTGCAACGGCGTCGTGCTCTTCGACGACACCGGTGAGCTGCTGCCGGACGGCGAAGTCCGCGCGCCGTGCCGCCCTACCGACATGCCGGTGGCGGCATGACCAGCGGTCAGGGCGGCGGGACGGACACGGTGCGCAACCTCCTGTCGGGAGCCTGCGTCGGCGGCGCCGTGCTCCAGGCCGGCACGGTCCACGCCGTCCACGTCCGCACTCCGGCGGTCGCGCCGCCGCCCGTCCCCCGGCAGCTCCCGCCCGTCCCGGCCACCTGGACCGACCGCCGCTCCGTGCTGCGGGAGCTGGACGCGGCCGCCGCCGGCGGGTACGCCGCCGCCTCCGCGCTGGTGGTGCTGTCCGGGGTCGGCGGGGTCGGCAAGAGTGCGCTGGCCGCCCGATGGCTGGCCAGCCGTGCCGATGACTGCCCCGGCGGCCAGGTGTACGCCGACCTGACCCATCCTCCCGCCCAGCCCTCCTCCGTCCTGGTGCGCCGGGTCCTGCGGCACTTCCTGCGGTCCCTGGGCCACGACCCGGGCACGGACGACGTCGCCGAGCTCGCGGCCTGGTGGCGCTCGGCGAGCCACGGGCGGCGCCTGGGCGTCCTGCTGGACAACGCGCGCGACGCCGAGCACGTGCGGCCGCTGCTGCCCGGCGGCAGCGGCCACTTGATCGCCGTCACCTCCCGGATACCCCTGCACGCCCTCGCCGTCCACGGCGCCCTCCAGTGCGAGCTGCCGCCGCTCAACCCGGCGGTGGCCGAACGGCTCGTGGCCCGGATTGTGGGCCGCGACGTCGCCCGCGGGCACCGAGAGGCGATGCGGCAGGTCGCCGCGCGCTGCGGCTACCTGCCGCTGGGTCTGGTGGTCGCGGCCACCAGCCTGGCCTCCCGCCCGGAGCGGCCACCTTCCGACTTCGCCCGCGGGCTGATCCCCCCAGCGCGCCCCCCTCACCTGAAAGGCCATACCCTGATGCCTGTTCTGCAGCAGAGCTACCGCGACTTATCCGCCGACGTGCGCCGGGCGTACCGGCTGCTGAGCATGGTGCCGCTCAGCGCGATCGAGGTCGACGCGACCGCCGCCATCCTCGATCTGCCTCATTTCGGGGCGGCCGCCGTCCTGGACAGCCTGGCCGACGCCCGACTCCTGGTGCGCCTCGGGCCGCGGTCCGGACGCGGGGAGACCTATCGCTACCACGATGAAGTCCTCCCGCACGCGCAGGACCAAGTCCGCACCGTCGACGGTGCGGTCGCCATCGACGAGGCCGTACGGCGCGGCGGGGACTGGCTGCTGGCCACCTTCACGAGGGCCGAGCGCATCCTGACCCCCCACCACCGCACCCTGGACCGCGACCTGCACCACTACGTGGCGCCCGTGGCCTTCAGTGGCATGGAGGGGGAGGAGCAGGCCCAAGCGGCGCTGGAGTGGGTCGAGGCCCACATGCCGGATGTGGAGCTGATGGCGCGCGAGGCCGCCGAACGGAAGTGGCACGCCCTGGTATCGCAGCTGGTGCACGCCGCCTGGCCCGGCGTCCACATCCTGCGTCCCCTGGGGCTGTCCGCCACACTGCACCGCCTGGGAGCGAAGGCCGCCGAGGAGTGCGGGGACAGGCTGATGCTGCGGGAGATGCTGACCACCGGCTGCATCGCGCTGCGCGGCCTGCACCACCTCCCGGAGGCCGCCGAGTGGGCCGACCGCGCTCTGGACCTCGCCCAGGAGGACAAGGACCTTCGCGGCCAGGGGCAGGCGCATCACGAGCTGGGACTCTGCGCGCGCGAGCAAGGAGACCTGGATGCGGCCTGGGAGCATCTGAGTGAGGCACTCAGAATCCGCGACGAGATCGGGGATATCCGCGGAGTGGCCCTGACCCGTCTGGTGCAGGCGGAGATCGTCATGGCCGATCACCCACAGCAGGCCGTCGACATCGCGGGGCCCGCCCTTGCCGCTCTGCGCGAGGTGAGCGACCGGCTCAACGCTGCCCGGGCGCTGCTCATCCTCGCCATGGCGTACTACCGCTGGGACGCCCCCAGCAAGGCCCGGCACCTGCTCGACGTGGCCAAGGGCGACTTCGAGGGTGTTGGCAGCCTCTCGGGGCAGGCCCGCGTGCTGCGGCTGCGCGGGCTCATCGCCGAGGAGCAGGGCGACACAGCCGCTGCCCGCGCACACTACGGCGAGGCGATAGCCCTCTACGAGCAGGTCAGTCCGCGCGAGGCCAAGGAGCTCACCGCCCACCTCAGTGCCATGCCGCAGGCCTCGCCCGGCTCCTGAGCGGCTTCTGGCACCCAAGCGCCGCTCGGCGTCGTCGCGGACAGGGACGTACGGCGCCGAGCGGTACCCGCGGGCTTCCTCCCTGCGCCCCCGAGCCTCCTGGCAGCACCCGCACCGGGCCGGCGGGCGGGTGCGCAGGAGGGCGGCAGAGGAAGCGGCGCCCGCCGGACTCAGGTATCCGGCGTCAGGGCGCCCCGGCCGCCACTCAGGGCAGGGCGGCCGGCCCGGCCCCTCTCCACTGGCGGTCAGCCTGCAGGATGACCGCCAGTGGAGAGGGGCCAAAATCGGCTGTAAGGCGCGATTCCGAACAGAAGAACCACTGACTAGCCTCCGGCAAGTGTTCGCATCGCACCCTCAACGCCCAGGCGAGCGAACGAAGCAGTTGGCCCCAACTGCCCGATGCGGCGGAGCTGGACCGGAACGCGGTGCAGACAGGTGCACGGACCATGCGCCGCTTAGGAGGTGCGAGTTGAGCAGTGCTCGCGCAGTCGGCTGCACTCGGACGGCAGCCTTCTGCGGGGGCCCTGTGCTCCCTCGTCCGCGCACCGCGCGGACGGTTCCGACTACCAGTTCGGAGGTACTGGGATGGATGCCACGGTCATAGCTGCCTTGCCGCTCGCCGAGGACGAATGGGTGCTCGACATCACGGTCACGGACGCTCCTCGTGTGATGGCGCGCGACGACTGCGACACCAACGACGGCTGCCAGTCGACCTGCGATTCCGCCTGCCTGAGCTAAGTACCAGTTAGTCCTGCGCGGGGCCGGAACCTCTCCCGCCCCGCGCAGGCCGAGCAGAACGGGGAACCACGATGACGCGAGCCCGACTCCTTCAGCGAGGTAACGCCCTCCTTCTGCGCGCGGCCGTGCTGCCGTTCGAGGACGTGCCCACCAGGTGGCCGTCGATGGAGGTTCCCCACGACTGCCGCCGCTGGCTGAAGGAGGTCATGAGCCACGCCTGCTTCGCGGACGGCCTGCGCGCTGCCTCGCCACGCCTGGCCTGCGCTGTGGACCGAGTGCTGTCGGGTGAGGACGTGCCGTCCCGGCACCTTCGTAAGACGGTCCTGGCGACCGCGCGATACTGGCTGCGGGCCACCGGGCGTCCCACGCCCTTTGGGCTGTTCGCCGGTGTGGCGAGCGCGCGGTGCGGCCCCGCTGCAGCGGACTTCGGCACCCGGCACCGCCCGACCGCCCGCGCCGACACCCTCTGGCTCGATCATGTCCGCCGAGACCTCCAGCAGCGACCGGACGTCCTGCCGCACCTGTCGCTGCAAGTCAACGACGTGACGGTGCGGCGCGGAGCCGTACTGGAGCGTCCCCTGCCCGGTGGCCGTACCGCAAGCGCTCACATCACCAGGCCGCTCGCCGCAGTCCTGGACCGGGCCTCACAACCGGTGCCCTGCCGGGCCTTGATCGACCATCTCGCTAGGCTGGGCGGCACCCCGCAGCAGGCCCTGCGCCTGCTCGCGGAAGCACTGAAGGCAGGCTTCCTCACCAGCGGACTCTTCGCTGCCATGACCGAGCCCGACCCCCTGGGTCACCTCTTGAGCGTCCTGAAGCCCTACGCCCCGAGTCTGGATGAGGGCACGGTGGCTCTCCTCGATGACCTCGGCGGCGTCCACCGTGCTCTGGCCGAGCACGCCTCTACTCCGTGTCCAGAGCGAGCCTCCGCACTGCGGCACACCGCCGAGGAGCGCATGAAGGCCATCGCCGATCAGGGCCGGGTGCGGATCAGCGTAGATCTGCGGCTCGACGCCACGGTCCAAGTTCCCTCCGTCGTCCTGGAGGAGGCGGAGCACGCGGCCGACGCGCTCCTGCGGCTTACCCGGCATGCGGGGGAAAAGCCGGAGTGGGCGGCGTACCACTCACAGTTCTGGGAGCGGTACGGCGCCGGGTGCCTGGTCCCGGTCCGCGACGCCGTCGACCTCGCCGCGGGCGCGGGGCTGCCCGCCGACTTCCCCGGGTCCTTGTGGCCCGAGCCGGCCACCACCATGCTGCCGCGCGACCAGATGCTCACGGCCAAGGCGTGGCACGCGGCTGCACGCGGCGAACAAGAGATCCACCTCACTGACAGGGACCTGGACGCCTTGGACGCGAGCCCGCCAGGTGTGGCCAGGGCACCGCACGCGGAGGTGGGCCTCCGGATCTTCGCGTCCACTCGACAGGCTCTAAATGCAGGCGACTTCACGGTGGCCGTACGGCCGGCCTGGAGCACCGGCACCCTCACCGGCCGCTTCGCGACCACCCTCACCGACAGCGGACTCGCCGAGGTCTATCCCGGGCTGCCGACGCTGGTCAAGGGTGCCTTGCCTGCCCAGCTCTCCTTCGCGCCGGTCCACCCCCATGCCGAGAACGTGGCCCGCATCCCGGCCTTCCTGCCCCACATCATCTCCATCGGTGAGCACCGCACCCCGGCCGCACACCTGATCCCACTGGATGATCTCGCGGTGCTTTCCACCAGCAAGCGTCTGCACCTGATCAGCCTCTCGCGACGCCGCGTGATCGAACCCGTGGTGCTGCACCCGCTGGCCCTGGAGAAGCAGGCACCGCCGCTCGCTCGCTTCATCGCGCAACTCGGGCGCGGGTTCGCCACGGCGTGGACCCAGTTCGACTGGGGGCCACTGGCCACCGGCATGCCGTTCCTCCCGCGGGTGCGCTACCGCAAGGCCATCCTGTCCCCGGCGCGCTGGCGCCTGACGACGGCCGACCTGCCCACCGGCCCCTTCCACCCCTCCTGGCACAACACCCTCACCGCCTGGGCCCGAACCTGGAACTGCCCGACGCACCTTGACCTGCGCGAGGACGACCGCACCCTGCGCCTGGACCTGGACGAACCCCTACACGCCCGCCTGCTGCACGTACACCTCCAGCGACACGGCAGCGCCGACCTGACTGAGGCCCCCGAGGAGCAGGCTCTGGGATGGATCGGGCACGCCCACGAACTCACCCTCCCCCTTGCTTCCACGCAGCCACCGCTGCCGCACCCCGAGGTGGCGAGCGCCCCAGTGGTCACCAACCGGATGCTGCCCGGCCCCGGTGACGCGCGGCAGCGGTACGTGCAGGCCAAGATCTTCACGCACCCGACAGCCATGGACCAGATCCTCACTCACAGGCTGCCCGGCCTCCTCGACGAACTCGGCGGCCCGCGCTGCTGGTTCGTCCGTTACCGCACCCCGCAGGAGGAAGACCACCTGCGCCTCCGCATCGCCGCCCCAGGAGGCGCTGAGCACACAACGGTCACGCGCGCGCTCGCGCGCTGGACGGCACAGCTTCAGCACGACGCGCTGGCTTCCCGGTTCGTGTTCGACGGATATCGGCCCGAATACGGCCGCTACGGTACCGGGGCAGCGCTCCACGCCGCCGAGTCGGTGTTCGCCGCAGACAGTGACACCGTCCGCTACGCCCTGACCGATCTCACCGGTCTGGACCGCGCGGTCCTGTGCGCTCTCAGCACGATCGACATCGCGCGCGGGCTGCTCGGCGACAGCCAGGGCACCGGGTGGGTGGCGACCGCCACCGCCCCGTGCGCGGGCGAGCCCGCGGTGACCCTCCAGACCCGCGCGTACGCCCCCACCGGCGCACTGGCTCAGCACCCCGGATGGACATCCCGCCTGGACGACGCCTGGCAGCGACGCCGTATCGCCCTGTACGGCTACCGGGCGCACCTGAGCGAACACAAGGTGGACGGCGTCCTGGAGTCGCTGCTCCACATGCATTACAACCGGCTCATGGGCCCGGACCGCGAGGCCGAGGCGGTATGCCGCCACGCCGCCCGCCAGGCCTGCCACAGCCTGCGGGCGCGTGAGGCCACGCAGTGAACGACCACGCGCACGACCTTGGCCGCGGGCTGCCCGCCACCCTCATTCGCCAGGCCGCACTCGCCCACCAGGACGGCAACTGGGAACAGGCTCACCACACTGCGAAGCTCATCGCACAGCACCCCGCCGACGTCCACCCGGCAACGGCTGGTCTCTTCAGCGGGGCGCCCGCGGTGGCCTTCGCCCTGCACTCCGCCGATCACCGTGCCTACCGACCCGCGCTGGCCCGACTGGACAAGTGGATCGCTGACCTCGTACACGCACGGCTAGCTGCGGCACATCGCCGCATCGACACACGCCAGCCGCCGCGCATGCGGGAGTACGACCTCATCAGCGGCCTCACCGGGCTCGGCGCCTACCTCCTGCACCGCGCAACCCGCCCCGACCTGCTGCACAAGATCCTGCGCTACCTGATCAGGCTCCTCCGGCAGCCCATCATCGCCAACGGCCACCGCCTGCCCGGCTGGTGGACATCGGACAGCCCCGCGGGCAAGACCGAAGCCGACTGGCCCCTCGGGCACGGCAACCTCGGCATGGCCCACGGCATCGCCGGACCCACCGCCCTGTTCGCCCTCAGCGCCCGCGCCGGGCACACCGCACCCGGTCAGCATCAGGCGCTGAACGACGCCTGCGACTTGCTCGAGGTATGGGCCCGCCCCCTGCCCGCAGGCGGCGACGCCTGGCCGGAGACCCTCACCCCGGTCGCCGGGCAGGTGTACTCCGAGCTGGTCGCCGCCGCAGGTCCGGCCGCCGCACCGCACGAGGCGTACCTGGCCATCTCCTTGGACCTCAAGGCCGCCAAGCGCCTCATCTCCCAGGCCGGCGGCGGCTTCCCCGGCGCGTTCACGGTGATGGAGCAGACCACCTCCGCCATCGCCCAGGCCGCCCGCAGCGCCGGGCTGATGGTGACCGGCTGGCTGACCGCTCGCGAGATCGCCGCCGTCATCCGCACCGCCTACGACCCCAGGGCCCTCTCCGGTCTGCAGCAGTGGTCCGAGAGCGGCCGGGCCGAGGCCGATCCGGCCGCCGCCAGGCCCGTCGTCCAGGTCGAGGAGTACGACCGGGTGGCCACCGACTCCGCGCGCCACGCGACCTACTGGGTCGAGGACTGGCCCCGGACGGAGACCGGCGCCGGATTCCTCCACGGGTTGATGTTCACCGCCGGAGTACGGCGCAGCCTGTCCCTCATATACGTGCCCCAGGGGCTCGAGTCCGCGATGCGCGACGTCCAGCGCAAGAAGGCCGCGATCATCTCGGATGCCGCCGAGCGCTCCCGCCGCGGCCAGGTCGACTCCGAGGCCGACAGCGTCGAGTACGCCGACGTCAAAACCCGCGAACGCCAGCTCATCGCCGGCCACGCGGATGTCGCCCTGACCGGCCTGCTCACCGTCTCCGCCGAGACCGACGCCCTGCTGGATGCCGCGTGCGCGCAGATCGAGACCGCCGCCGTCACCGCCCAGGTCGACCTGCGGCGCCTCTTCTACCAGCAGCCCGACGCCTTCACCCTCGGCGCACTACCTCTGGCCCGCACGGCCCTGTAGTCCACCCGGCCCCGCCTCTGGGGCCCGTGCCCTGCCGCACCGGCAGGAAGGATCCACCCCTTTGACCTCAGCCACCCCCGCCAGTGACGCGTACCCCTACCTCCGGGCCGCCAGCGCCGGAGTCCGCCACCACACCCGCGCCCTCGCCACCGGAGCGGCGGCCACCGCGCCCGTGGCCGCGGGCCGCACGCACCTGGACGTGCTGCACGCACACCTAGTTGCCCTGCACCGCCTCCTCGACCAACTCCAGACCGCCACCCGGCCACCGCACCCGGCGGCAGGACGGCATCTGACCACCGCCGGCACACGGCTGTGGCAGGCCACTGCCGCCGTCCACGACGCTTTCCACCTCCTGCCCGCCGTCCACGCGGGCTCTGCGGACGAGGAGAAGTGCCAACCCGAGCGGCTCCCCGAAGGCCCGCCGGTACTGACCATCTGCCAGCGCCACCTCGCCGCCGGCCACCTCGTGCGCCGCACCACCACCCCCACCGACCTCAACCACCCCCTGCACGGCCACACCACCGCCTGCGCCCAGCAACTCCCCTCGACCGTGTGATCGCCCGCCTCCCCGACCGCCGTCATCCGAAAGCCACTCCGTCATGAGCCACCGGCCCGCCCGGCGCGCCCGCCGCGCCTCGGCCTCGCCTCTGTTCATCCCGCACGGCACCGACCGCGCCAGCCGCAAGGCGGCTCGCCGGCAGCTCGCCGAAGCCGCCGCCAAGGCCCGTGCCGAAGCCGCCCTGCACCCAGTCGGCGGCGAACCGGCCGAGCAGGAGCTGCCGCTGCCCCTCTTCCCGCCCGGCGGTCGTCCCGGCCCCGCCTCCGCCCGCGGCGGCAAGCTGAAATTGCCCGCGCACCGCATGACCACCGCGACCGTCGCGGGCGCTTACCCCTTCCTCGCCGAAGGCGGCCTCGGCGCCGAGGGCATCTACATCGGCCGCGACGTCCACGCCGAAGCCTCCTTCTGCTTCGACCCGTTCGCCCTGTACGGCAAAATCGAAGGCTTCACCAACCCGAACGTGCTGCTCGCGGGGGTGATCGGCCAGGGCAAGAGCGCCCTGGCGAAGTCCTTCGCCCTGCGGTCGGTGGCCTTCGGGTACCGCGTGTACGTGCCGTGTGACCCCAAGGGCGAATGGACCCCGGTAGCCTCAGCCCTCGGCGGCACCTCCATCACGCTCGGCCCCGGCCTGCCGGGCAAGCTCAACCCCCTGGATGCGGCCCCGCGCCCGCCGTCGGTCTCCGACACGGACTGGGCCAGCGAGATCCGCAAGAGGCGTCTGCTGCTGCTCGGCTCCCTGGCCCGCACCGTCCTCGGGCGGGACCTGCGGCCGATGGAGCATACCGGACTCGACGTCGCCCTGGACGCCGTGGTCACGCGCGCCACCGCCACCGGACGCACCCCGCTGCTCGGCGACATCGCCACCATGCTGAACAGCCCGGACGACCTCGACGCGGCCGGCGGCCTGATGTCCGGCCGCCTCGGCGACGCATCCCGCGACCTCGCCCACGCCATGCGCCGCCTCGTGCACGGCGATCTGGCCGGCATGTTCGACGCTCCCTCCACCGTGGCATTTGACCCCAACAGTCCGATGCTCACCATCGACCTGTCACGGCTGGGCGGCTCCGGCGACGACACCGCCCTCGTCCTCGCCATGACGTGCGCGTCGGCCTGGATGGAATCCGCGCTCTCCGACCCGAGCGGCGGCCGGCGCTGGATCGTCTACGACGAAGCCTGGCGCCTGATGCGCCACCCCGGCCTCCTCCAACGCATGCAGTCCCAGTGGAAACTCTCCCGCGGACTCGGCATCGCCAACCTCATGGTCATCCACCGGCTCTCCGACCTGCTCACCGCCGGCGACGCAGGCTCCCAGGGCCGAGCCCTCGCCGAGGGTCTGCTCGCCGACTGCTCCACCCGCATCATCTACCGGCAGGAAACCGACCAACTTCACGCCGCTGCGGTCCTCTTGGGCCTCACCTCCGTGGAAAGCGACGCCATCGCCCACCTCAACCGCGGGCGCGGCCTGTGGAAGGTCGCCGGACGATCTTTCATCGTCCAACACCTCCTCCATCCACAAGAATTGTCACTTTTCGACACAGATGCCCGAATGCATTAGAACCCTCCGGAGACTCATGAATTCCGATGCCCAGCGTGAACTGATACCTCGCAACGACACCCTCCAGATGATCGGCGCACTCAACGAACTGCAGGGCAGACTCGTCGCCGCCGCCGACAGGTACCAACTGCTGGACGACACCGGCCGTGTACCGGCCGCGCCGTCCTTCACCGAACTGTTCCAGCACGCCACCGACGCGCAGGCCCTTTCCCGCGACGTCATCCACATGACTGTCGACTTCGCACGGAGTACCCACAGCACGAGCCGCGTCGGCAGCAGGGTTCTCGCCCACCTCACAACGGCGGCCACCATGTCGAGTCACGCAGTACCGAACTTCGCCGAGACCGCAGAGAACGCCCTTTCCCTGCCCCGAGTCTCCAACCCGGTTGACCGGCAGTACCGGGACGATCGCATGGTCATCGACCACGCCACGGCGCGCGCCTACCTGCGGCGCGCGTCGGAATCACTCCGCGACGCGGCGAAGGAACTCGACGCCCACCTCGACTTCCATCGCTTGTTCCCGGCTCAGGACCGGCAGCAGAGCCCAGCGGCCCCGCCGCCCCTGCCGAGCGCACGCCACCGCTAGGGCGCGCCGAAGCGGCCGAGACAGGCCCGCCCGCCATCTCCCTCATCTCCCTGGACTCCAAGCCTTGATGGAAACCCCTTCCAGCACTCCGCCCTCTTCCTCCGTCGGTTCCCAGATAGTGATCGAGGCCCTCGGCACCTCACCTCAGCGCCTCGGCCGATTGCACGGGACCGACTTCACCGAGGACGTCGTCGCCTGGCTCATCGTCGTGGCCGCCCGCCATCTGGATAGCGTCCACGAACAACTCACCGCCGCCGCCCAGAACGCGGCCTCCAATCTGACGCGCGTCGCCACGGGGCAGACTTCGATCAGCTCGCTGGGCGTGCTGCAGAACAGCGCCACGCAAATCGACATCCTGGCCGCACGCCGCGCCGATGCCATCGAACGCCTCAAGGAAGTCATCCACGCCTACCAGCGGGTGACGGTGCTCGACGAGGCCACCGCACGACTGGCGCATCACGCCGGCCAGGCCCCGACCCGCCCGACCACGCTCAATACCCCTCCGGGCCGCGCACTACGCCACCGTTGACCCTGCCTCTCGCTTCTAAGGCGTCCATGCCCGCCCCACGCGCCGACCTCATCCCCTTCGCCGACGCGCTCACTACCCGCCCGCCCGGAGACCGGCACAGCACGTGCCGCCCACACGAGCAGTACAACGACCAGTTTCCCCTCGACGAGGAGGTCTGGGACAACGGCCACGTCTACTAAACCGTTGGTGAATTCGTCCTCGGCCACGATGCCCGGCTGTCCGGTCCCGACGATCAGCAGTCGTGCGTCATCGACCGTCCACTTCATCGCGACCAGTTCCCCGTGGCCCCCTCGCCCCAGGCGACGGCTTCAAGACCCACCGCTTGACCAGCGTGGACGAGCCCAACGACATCAAGGCCAGCAACGACCCGGTCCGGGCGCCGTCGCGGTCACCCGCCGCGCCCTGCCGCGCGGCCAGAGCGTCCTGGCCGCGTACGCCACAACACCCAGGTGCAGCCCGAGCCACCGCTACGGTCCCCCGCCGTGCAGATCACTGAGGCGGCGGTGGCTGCGCCTGGCCCGCCGCGTTCGTCGAGGTCCGCGCTGCTCGGGACAGGTGCTTCATGTCGTCCGGGTCGCTGCGCCGCAGCACGAACACCTTGGCCAGGGCCAGGAGGCTCGGTCCGCACAGGAGCGTCGCGAGCCACCACGCGTCGGCCGCCACGTACACACCGGCGCCGAGCATGGCCAAGGCAAGCACGGCCCCGACGATCACCTCGGTCATCTGCCGACGATGCGCCCGCTGCTCCCGGCGCTCCTCATACTGCTGCTCTGCCTCACGCTGCATCTTCAGGCGCTGCAACAGCACCCGGTGCTCTCGGACGAGTTCCGGCTCCATCGCCTCCAGTGCGGCTTTCAACTGATCCGTGCCCACATCCGCCCATTGCATAGCGACCTTTAGCCCGGCAGAAAGCAACGGGTCCTCGTCCGGCTTACGGTCAGCAGGCAGCCGACCTTCCCTGTTCACTGCTGCGCTCCCCCGCCCCCGCTGGATACTGGCATGTAGTCCCCGCTTGCGTTCTCCGGGGGAGGCCCGAGTCGCAGAAAGAGGCGGGCCAGTACTTTGTTGATCATTTTCGCTGCCGCGTCTGCTGCAAGCTGTGCCTCTTCGGCCGTAATCTCCTCTTTGCGTGTGAGATCTTCTTCGTCTTCTACGGCCGAGACGAGGCCGCGATAGGAGATGGCAAGGCTCGCCAGCCCGGCTGTGGGGTCAATATCTGATGCGGAGAGCTTGAGCCTGGGCAGGTAGGGCGTTATGAAGGAGTTCAACTGCTGCTCGAGTTGTTGCGTTTTATCTAGCACTTCTCGATAAGCCTGCAGCAAGTCCGTCGGAGTGCTCTGGCTCGTCTCGGCGGGCGGTAGCCGATTTTCCAGGACTAGCGCGATGAGGTGCGCGAGTTCAGGGCTTAGATCCAGGCCCACGCTGCCTTCGATCGAGACGCCCGGCGGCTCGACGGTGTCTGGGGAGGCGCTGTCCGCAGTGGGCAGGGCCTCGGGCGCTCGCCTGCTGAACGCGCGCCGGACGCGCGCCAGCGCTCCGCGACCCTTATGTCGATACGGCATCCGCCTACCCCTCGGCTGTGGCGCCCAGCGATGGACACCATCCTGACGTCACGGGACGGCGGGCGCCACGTGTTCCGCGGGACCGGGTGCCGGTGAGCGCCATGGGACGCGCGTTACTCACGCCCGCGCTTCCAGCAGCGCCGCACGCAGATAGGCCACGTCCACCAGGCGGCCCACCTCGTCGTAGATCAGCAGGTCCCACACCGCAGCGCCGGCGGGTCCGTGCAACCGATTTGCACCTCCGGCCAGCAGAGCAAGCGCGCGCCGGCTACCGGACCAGAGTGAGCCGACCCCCTCGGTTGGGCTCTTACCAAGCTGGGCGAGGCAGTCGCCCAAAGCGGCCATCTCCAGGAGATCAGCGTCAGCCCGCAGACCCCGGAGCGGGCCCAGGCCAACGGCACCGCCCGCGAGATGCTCGACGACCGGCTAAGCAGCACCAATGTGCACCTGAGCAACGCGGCCAGCAACCTGCACCGGGGCGCCGACCGGCTCATCGCGTCGGCACCCGGCGCTCGGCGAGCACCCACTCCTTGGTCCGCGACGCGAAACCGGCCGCCTGCTGCACTGCACGTACCACCCACCGCAGCGGGAATCCACCGCTGACCTGGTCAAACGTCGCACAGTGGCCCTCTTCCGGGCAACTGCACACCTGGCGTCTTCGCACGGGAAGGGGCGGCAACATAGCGGGCAATCCCCGGTTAGCGAAACCGGGGATTGGCCGGACTCTAGAGGCAGATCACCCGCCCCGGCCATCAGGAGCACCTCATCTGCCGCCCCCTCCCTCGCTTCCCTCTGGTCGTAGGCCCCGCCTGCGCGGCCCTGCCCCGCGTGTAGCGCACACCTTTCATCGCACCGCATCTGGAAGATCCCTTGCCGCCCAACCCTGACTTCGAGCTGTACGACAACGTCGGCCGCGACGCCGACCAGATCGCCGCCGCCTGCTACGGCATCGCCACCGGCCGCGACCTGCTGCGGTGGGCGAAGCGAGATGCCGAGCCCTTCCTGGCCGAACGCCCGCTGCCGGACACGCCCCTGCCGAGCTCGGACCTCGCCCCGTATCACGACGCACTCGCCGCCGCCGGGACACCGGCGCAGGCCAGCGCCGTCACCCAGCACCTCCTGGACGCTGCCGAACCCGTGCTCCAGGCGGTCAGCGACTACCTTCTGGCTGCGGCCCGATGGCGCGGCCAGAACCGTGGAGCGGAGCCGGACTCCCCGCCCAAGATGCTGATGGCGGCAGCCAGCCGCAGCCTCGACGCGCTGGCCCTCGCGCACCGAGCCGACCTGGCCATCCTGCGCGCCGCCTACGACCCCGCACCCGCACTGAGGACGCGGGCCGACGCCCCGGCCAGCACCGCGTCCGAGCTCCCTCCAGCTCCGCCGCGCTCCCCTCCCACCGGCCCGGCCCCCGGCCGGTAACCCGCGCTCCTCCGAGGCCACGTGTCCACACACTCTGTCATCGCCCGCCCCACCGGGACCGGATACACCGGCATATATGTCCACCTCGACGGCTACCCCAGTGCTCGCCTCCCCCTGCTGCTCGCCGCCTACCAGCACCGGTTCGCCCGCGACGTCGACGCCATGAGCGTCCATCTCATCGGCCAGGTGACCATCGCCTGGGACGAGCTGGGCACCGATCTCCTCGACGGCGCCCCGCGCCGCTGCTCAAGCAGCTGACCGGCGGGCAGAGATGGCCCAGCCGCGAGATGGACGCCGTCATCACCTCGGACGGCTCGTCGCCCGAGCGGGAGGTCATCACCGAGGCCAACTCCAGCCCTGTGTCCTGGCGTTACGTGCTGCATCCCGTCGGCATCGAGGTCATCAGTCTGTACGCGGCCAACCGCGGCCCGATCGTCGACTGGGACACCGACCCGCGCGCCCGGTTCAGCGACCACCCCCACCTGTGGCTCCCCGGACAGCCGGTGCCCGCCACACGACCGCCGCGCCCCACACCAGCCCCCATTGCCCCGGCTCCCGCCTCACCGGCCGCACGGCCCGCCCCGCCCCACCGCTGACCTCACACCTTTCGTCTCTGGAGAACGTCCTGTCCTCGCCCTCCCGTCCCGACATCACGGTCGTCATCGCCACCCGGCTGCGGCCCGAACGCCTGGGCTACCTCTCCGAACTGCACGCCAGCCTGACGCGGCAGACCGTGCCGTGGGAGGCCGTCCTCGTCCTTGACGGGGCCGACCGCGCGCTGCTGCCCGAACCGCTGGCCGCCGATGCCCGCATCCGCGTGGTCGAACTGCCCCGCCCGGTCGGTGCTGCCGCCGCCCGCAACCTGGGGCTGCGCATGGTTCGCACCCGCCTGGTGTGCTACATGGACGACGACGATCTGGTGCCGGACGACAGCCTTGCCATCCGGCACCAGCGGATCACCGAGACCGGGCTGGGCTGGGTGGCGGGCTGGAGCGCCGACCTGCACCCGGACGGCTCCACGACGATCTGGCGCTGTCCCACGCCTCCCGGCGTGCACCAGCCCGGGGACGTGACCGGGTACTGGGCGAGTCCCGAGGCCCAGATCCCGCTCGGCCAGACCATGCTCCTGGCCCAGACCGACCTCGTCCTCGCCGCGGGCGGACACGGCGGGCTCCCCTCCGGGGAGGACTTCTTGATGGTCAACGGCGTGACCAACCTCGCCGCGGGCGAGCTGCTGCCGCACGTCGTCTATTTCTACCGGCAGCATCCCGCCCAGATGACTGCGGGCGGCGCCGTGGCCTACCGGAGTCTTCGGGGGCCTTCGCGCGAGTTCGCTTTCCGGCATGGTCGTGCGCTGCGCGCCGCGCTGAGGCCCGCGCGAACTGTAGGATCCGCCACTTCGCTGACAATGAAGGCAATCCATTGACAATGGATTGACAAATCCGCAGGCCCGTTGTCAACGACTACCGACCGTAGCGGACATTGTCGGCGCTTTTCCGGTCTTCGTCAGTGTGCGGTGCTCGTCCTTCGTACCGTCCTGGGTATGGCAGCACGGAGCACGGGCAGCGCCCCGCGTAGGCGCAGAGTTCCAACGGTGTCGATCCGGTACGAGGACACGTCGGTACGTGAAGTGCCCGTACGTCTAGTGCGGTTGGCGGACTTCGTGGAGTCGAAGCCGTAGCGGGAGGTCCGCTCCGTACACGGGATGGCCCACTACTCGGGGAAGTACGCATCGGTGACGACGGGCGGGCACGTCGTCTATGAGAGCCGCCTCGAACTGGCGCGACTGCTGCTGGCGGACTTTGATCCCGAGGTGCAGGCCATCTTCGCTCAGCCGTTTCAGCTGGCGGCTCGGGCCGGTGACCGGGTGCGGCGCCATGTGCCGGACTTTCTGCTGGTCATGCAGTCGGGGACCGTACGGGTAGTCAACGTCAAACCAGCGGGCCGTCTGAAGGATCCGAAGATCGTGGAAGCCCTGGCATGGCCGGGTGAGCTGTTTCGGCAGCACGGCTGGGAGTACGAGGTCTGGTCGGGCGCGGATCGGGTGCTGCTGGAGAATGTGCGGTTTCTGGCTGCCTACCGGCGCCCCGGGGTGGTGCCCGAGGCTGAGGTGGAGCGGGCTTGGGAACAGGCGGTAGACGGTGAGGAACTGGGCCTGGCCGAGCGTCGGCTGGTGGGTATCCAGCCGCCCGAGGAGGCGAGGCCGGCGCTGATGGCGCTGTTGTGGTCTGGGCGGCTGCAGACGGATCTGTCACGCCCCTTGTCGGGTCAGTCGGTGCTGCGGAGGTGGGCATGACCGCGTGGACGACGCCTCTGCGGCCAGGGCTGCCGATCAGCTTCGACGGTGAACAGTTCACGGTCGCTGAGATCGAGGGCCGCCGGATTCTGCTCCGACCGGCGGTCACGGTCGCCGGGGTGCCGGAGTGCCGAAGTGGCGACAGGTCGATATCTCTGTGCTCTTGGCACATCCGACCACCGAGATCCTGGTCCCGGTGCCGCAGGAAGAGCCGGCGGCCGCTGCTGGCCTGGGTGGTCTCGATGATGACGGGGACAGCGAACTGACCCGGCGGTTCCGTCATGTGCAGGAGGTCCTGACGGGATACCAGCTCGGTGACGAGGTCCTGGCCCTGCCGGGCGAGCCGCGGCCCGACTACGCGCCCGGGAAGCCGTGGATGCACCGGTACGCGGCCAAGGCGATGGAACTGGGTGTGTCTGAGACCACAGTCCGGAACTGGGTACGGCAGGTGAAGCGCTCGGGTCCGGCAGGGCTGGTGCATGAGCGTCCGCGGAGGAGTGTGCTGGACCGGGCTGACTCTCGTTGGGTGGAGATGGCCCGCGTGGTGCTGAGGGGGCACGAGAGGTCGTCTAGGCCGGTGCGGAATCTGGTCCTGATCGAGATCGAGGAGCGTCTGAAGCGGGAGCACGGGGAGGGCGTGGTCCCGGTTCCGGCCCGTACGACCGGCTATGAGCTGCTGCGGGCGCTGTCCAAGGGCACGAATGCCTTCGAGGGCAGCACCAAGGGGAAACGGTCGATCGCAGACGCCCCGAAAGGGACCTACGGACGGCTGCGGGCGACACGGCCGGGCGAGTACGTGGTGCTGGACACCAACTGTCTGGACGTCTTCGCGATGGAACCGGTGACCTGCCGGTGGGTGCGGTGCGAACTCACCGTCGCGATGGACCTTTACAGCAGGGTGATCACCGGGCTGCGGCTCACCCCGGTATCGACCCAGTCGACGGACGTTGCTGGGGTGCTGTTCGAGACGGTCCGTCCGCGAGAGGTTCGGGAAGACGGGGGTGAACCGCTGCCGTATTGCGGAGTCCCCTCCACCGTCGTGGTGGACGCGGACAAGCTGGTCGACCGGGACGGGCAACCGCTGCTGCCCTCGGTCGCGGCCGAGACGATCGTTTTCGACCACGGCAAGGTGTATCTGTCGAACCACATTCAGAGCGTGTGCGCGAAGCTGGACATCTCCCTGCAGCCGGCCCGGCCGAAGACGCCGACCGACAAGCCGGTCGAGCGGTGGTTTCGTACCCTTAACCAGGGATTGCTTGCCGCGCTGCCCGGCTACAAGGGATCGGACGTGCACAGCCGTGGTGAGAAAGTCGAGGAGGAGGCGTTCTTCTTCATCGACGAACTCGAAGCGATCATCCGCGAGTGGATCACGCAGATCTACCACAGGCGCTTTCACCGCGGCCTCTGTGTCCCGGAAGTCCCGGGGCTGCAGCTCAGTCCGCTGGACATGTTCGAGCACGGCGTCACCCGGGCCGGCCCGCTGAGAATCCCGGCCCGCCCGAACCTGGCCCTGCAGTTCCTGGAGGAGGAACGCGTCCCGATCCACCACTACGGAGTCGAGATCGGAGGGCTGCGCTACAACGGGGACGCGCTGAACGAGTACCGCAGCCGGCCCAGTCCCTATCGCGGAGTGGATGCGGGCAAGTGGCCCATCGCGGTGGACCGCGGGGATATCACCAAGGTGTACTTCCAGGACCCCAAGCTGCGGACGTGGCACACGCTCGACTGGGAGCACGCGCCCGCTCTGGGAGGACCGGTGAGCAGGGAGGCCCTGGTCTACGCTCGTCGGCTCGCCAGGAAGAAGCACCGGTTCCCGGATACCAAACGCGCGCTGGTCGAACTCCTTGAGCGGTGGGGTGCTGGGCTGGCTGAGGACCGCACCGAGCGGCGGATGGCCGTGCGCCTGTCCCAAGAACGACTGCGCCTGGTGGGCGAGGACGACGCACCGCACGATGCGAAGAATGAAATCACCACCTTGCCCTCGGTCCGGCGCATCGCCGCCATGAGTGGGCCGGAAGCCGGGCCCGGGGAGACCTCCGCTGGCTCTGGTCTTCGGTCCGCCAAAGCACAGAGCGAGGATCTGGGCGGAGATGACGACGAAGACGAGAAGTGCGAAGCCCTCTTCCCCGGTGACGAAGGCATTGCCGCTCCCGTCAGCGAGGACGATTACTACGCTGACGTCTGGAACAGCCGGTGAGCGCGGCCGGAGGCTCCGGGCCGTTCGAGGGGGATGACCGCCAGTACAGTCCGACCCGGCTGGCCGGATGGCTGCAGGAGGTCTACGGCCCCGACCGGA
Organism: Streptomyces sp. CC224B; assembly: GCF_030010595.1. Lineage (NCBI taxonomy): Bacteria > Bacillati > Actinomycetota > Actinomycetes > Kitasatosporales > Streptomycetaceae > Streptomyces > Streptomyces sp. CC224B. The sequence continues at coordinate 28,560 of NZ_JASCXL010000024.1, forward strand.
ACCGGCCCGAGCAGCTGAGCCGGGCCCAGCTCGCCGGCCTGTCGCTGCGGGCGCTCTCGGTCCACAACGACAGGCGGGAGGTCTGGCACGCCAACATCGGCCCCATCGACACCCCCCAACTTCTCGCCTTGCATGCGGATTTGCGTGAGATCGTCGAGTCGAACCGGCAGGACGGCAACAAGACCAAACCGGCCGCTCTGGTGGACGCCCACCCAGGGCTCGGCAAGAGCACGGCGGTGCGTGCTTATGGCTGTGACCTGTTCCGTCGGCAGGTCAGCCTGCGCGGGGACACCACGGCGGCCGGTGCCCGGGGGGTGCCGGTCATCTACATCGCGCTGAGCGGCAACACTCAGATCCGCGGTCTGAACGCGGCGATCTGCCGGTTCTACGGGCTGCCTGTCAAGGGGGACGCGGACACGCTGGCCGAGCGGGCCGTGGACGCGGTCTTGTCGATGAAGACCGTCGCGATGATCATTGACGACATTCACTTCCTGGCGGGTTCGAAGTCCAACTCGGTCCGCATGGCCAACCAGCTCAAGTACCTCTCCAACGTCTTCCCCGTGACCTTGATCTACGTCGGTGTCGGGGTCCAGGAGCGCGGTATCCTCCATGAGGGCCTTCGCCGAGGGAGAGCCCGCTCGCGCAGTTCGGGCGCCGCACCACGGCGCTGACGCTGGCGCCCTTCCAGGTCGATGACGACGAGGGCCGCCTGCAGTGGCGTCAGCTGCGCAAGCCGATCGAGCAGAAACTCGTCCTGGCCGACAAGCACCCCGGCATGCTCGCCGAGGACCTTTCGGACTACCTCTTCGCGCGCTCCACCGGGCACTTCGCCTCGCTGATGTCGCTGATCAACCGCGGCTGCCTGCGCGCGATCCGCAGCGGCCACGAGCGCCTGGACGAGGAGCTGATGAACCAGGTGAAGAACGACGCCGCAGCCGAAGAGGCCCGGAAGGAACTGGAAGCCGAGATCAAGGCCGGCCTCAAGACCACGCGGCCCAACCAGGGTCGACGGCAGCGGAGGAAGTCGGCATGACGGGCTGGAGTGACGAGCGCATCCCCATCGCCGTGGCACCGGCCCCGGGGGAGGCCCTGGACAGCTGGCTGGAGCGGTACGCACAACGGCTTCGGATCAACACCTTGGACTTCGTCGACTACCTCGGCCTGCCGCACTCCTCCGCGCGCACGATGGTCCGCCGCCTGACCGACGGCGAACGCGACGTGCTCCAGCGCCGCACCGGGATCGAGGCCGAGCAACTGACCGCAATGACCTTGGAGCCCTACGACGGCTCCCTGGTACGCATCGACCCCGTCACATGGCGCCTGCGGTGCCCGCCCACCTGGCGGCACTACGGCAACACCTCCCGGTACTGCCCGGCCTGCCTGAAGGAGCAGCAGGCGCGGTGGCAGGTGCGCTGGCGCCTCGCCTGGGCTTTCGCGTGCACCCGGCACCATCTGCTGCTCCTCGACCTGTGTCCCCAGTGCCAGAACGCACCGCCCGTGGCCACCCGCGGCCGGCACCGCATCGTGCCGCGGCCCGAAACCTGCCGATCCTGGATCATCCAGCGGGGCCAGGACGTCCGCTGCGACTTCCCCCTCGCCCACGCACCGGCAGTCCGCCTGCCCCCAGACGGGGCAGTTCTTGAAGCCCAGCATGTGGTGGGCACCTCCGTGCTCGCCGACCACCACGGCGCCGCCTCACGCCAGCGTGGCGGCGAGCTGTCGTTCCTGGGCCGCCGGGCCCTGCGCGGCATCCACGCGCAGCTCGAGCTGGCGCCACCCGTGGTCGGTCGGGTCCTCGAAGAATGTGGCGGGACCACACCCAGGGTCGCCGCCACCAGGGAAGTGCATGACCCGCACAACATCGCCGTCGGCACAGCCCTGGCCGTCATCGCCACAGACCTTGACCACCCCTCTTGTGACGAGCTGTTCGCCTGGCTGCACCGCGACAACGGGCAGCCCATCGGCATGCCCCGCGATCACCCCACCTCGGATCTGGGGAACTGGAGGCCGGCCGGACCACGCGTGATCTCGCGGATCCTCAAAGCCTCGGACGCACAGCTCACCCTCAAGGCCCGGTTGCGCTACCGGACGGCGACCCCCGATGCCGCGTCTCCCGCGCTCACCGAGGAACAGGTGAGCCAGCGGGCGGCGAAACTGCCCGGGATGCTGTGGGCGTCCTGGATGCTGCGGCTGCTGCCGGCCAAGGCCGCGCACCAGCCGCGGATCGGCGGCATGCGCCGCGCCTGCGTGAACCTGATGCTGATCCCCGCAGGCCCGATCGGGCACCGGGAAGCCACCCGGCTCATGGACAACAGCCATTTCCGCAGTCAGCAGGAGCGCTACTGGCCTTCGTGGACGAGGACCACATCGCCAGCACGCTGACGCACTTTGCGCACGTCGTCGACATGCACACCGTTCCGATCAACTACGCGCGCCGCCGGGCCATGTTCGCTGACGAGAGCGTCGAGCTGTGCCTCGACGAGAGGCGGCACTGGGAGATCTGCCGCAGCTTCGGCAGCCGCCAGTTCACACCAGTACATCGGGAGCGGGCCCGCTAGCAGGTGCGCCGCTTGCTGCTGGGGGCCGAGCCCCACCGGGGCAACCACCCGCCCGCATGGGCTCACCGCTTCACCTACCGGCTGCATCCCGACCTCCGTGCCTTCCTCACCGATCAGGCTGCTGCGATCCTCGCCGCTCACAAGATCAAGGAGCCGGTGTGGTGGGAGCCGCCCGACGACTGGCTCAACGGCATCGCGCTGCCCGTCGCCCCGCTGGACATCACCACGGAGTGCCTGGCCGCGCTCCTCGCCACGGGGCCGCCCGCCGGCGACGTGGCCAAGGAACTCGGCCTGACGATGCACCAACTGCGGTTGCTGCTGGAGAGCCGAGGAGTCAGCGCCCCGAAACCGCCCGGACCCCGAGGGCCGGGGCACCTTACTCCCCGGAAAGGCGACCTTGCGCCCGATCGCCTGCGCCACCTCTACATGGAACGGGGGATGCAGCAGAAGGACATCGCCGAACTCGCCGGATGCAGCCCCGCTATCGTGCGCTACTCCTTGAGAGAGGCCGAAATCCCGCTCCGGCCGCGCCGCGCAGCCGGTGAACTCGCCCGGTCCGTCGACCCCGCCTGGCTCGCGACCGAGTACTACGTCAAGGGACGCACGGCCGCGGACATCGGACGGGAACTCAACACCGGTGGTAACAGCATCACCAACCTCCTCGACGCATGGGAAATCCCCCGGCACCCCACCAGCGGCCACACCCCTCCGCCACGCATCCACACGAATCCATTCGACAGCTTGCCGGTGAAGCTCTCGCCGGCCATGCGCCGCATCAGCATCCGCCAGAACAGTCTGACCGCCCTGCGAAGCGCGGTGCTGGTGCCGGGATACCCCACGCGCCGCTCGGCAGCCCTCACCCTCGGCATCCCCCGCACAACGTTCAACGCGCGCCTTCGCCTGGTGGAGGACGGCGCCCGGTTCGCCGTGTTCAACCACCGCAAGCGGCCGGTCACACTGATGCCGCGCGGCCAACGCCTCATCAGGGAGGCGAAGCGCCTGATCGCCCTCTTGGACGAGTCACGTGCGGCGCACCAGGAGGGGTGAACTGCCGGTCAGCCGCGACGCCGCGCCCCTTGCAGGCCCAGCGGACATGCGGGTGACCGGGGATCAGACCGCGAAGGCTGCCGTGTGCTCGCTGGCATCAAGGCTACTGCGAGCGGCGAGGTACCGCTCGGCGTCCAGTGCCGCGGCGGCGCCGGTGCCGGCGGCGGTGACGGCCTGGCGGTAGGTGTGGTCGACGACGTCGCCGGCGGCGAAGACGCCGGGCAGGCTGGTGCGTGTCGTCGGGGCGGCGACGGTGATGTAGCCCTCGGCGTCGAGGTCGAGCTGACTGATGAACAGTTCGGTCCGCGGATCGTGCCCGATCGCGATGAACAGCCCGGTCACGTCTAGGTCGCGGGTGGCGCCGGTGAGGACGTCGCGCAGGACGACACCGCCGAGCATGCCGTTCCTCTCCTTGATCTCGGCAATCTCGCTGTCGAAGGCAAAGGAGATCTTGTCGTTGGCGAAGGCCCGCTCCTGCATGACCTTGGAGGCACGCAGGGTAGAGCGGCGGTGGACGACGGTGACCGACTTGGCGAAGCGGGTGAGGAAGGTGGCTTCCTCCATGGCGGTGTCGCCGCCGCCGACCACGACGATGTCGCGGTCCTTGAAGAAGAACCCGTCGCAGGTGGCACACCACGAGACGCCGCGGCCAGACAGCTCCTCCTCGTTCGGCAGGCCGAGCTTGCGGTAGCCGGAGCCGGTGGCGATGATCACCGTCTTCGCGCGGTGGACGGTACCGGTGGAGTCGGTGAGGAGCTTGATGCCACCGGCCAGGTCGACGGCCACGATGTCGTCGTCGATCATCTCGGCGCCGAACTTCTCGGCCTGGGCTCGCATGTTCTCCATGAGCGCTGGGCCGTCGATGCCGTCGGGGAAGCCGGGGAAGTTCTCGACCTCGGTTGTGGTGGTCAGGGAGCCGCCGACGAAGATGGAGCTGCCGAACAGCAGGGGCTGCAGTTGGGCGCGGGCGGTGTACAGGGCGGCGGTGTATCCGGCGGGGCCGGAGCCGATGATGACGACGTCGCGTATCTCGCTCATGCTGTCTTCTCCGGGGCGATCTCGGCGATCAGGCCCTCGACGAGGGTCTTGATCTCGTCGCGGATCGGGCGGACGGCCTCCACACCCTGTCCGGCCGGGTCCTCCAGCTTCCAGTCCAGGTAGCGCTTGCCGGGGAAGATTGGGCAGGTGTCGCCGCAGCCCATGGTGATGCAGACGTCCGACTCCTTCACCGCGTCGACGGTAAGGATCTTCGGCGTCTCCTTGGAGATGTCGATGCCGACCTCGGCCATGGCCTCAACGGCCGCCGGGTTGACGGCGCTGCCCGGGTTGGAGCCGGCGGAGCGGACCTCGACGCGGTCTCCGGCCAGGTGGGTCAGCCACGCGGCGGCCATCTGGGAGCGGCCGGCGTTGTGGACGCAGACGAACAGGACGGACGGCTTGTCGGCCATGGTGATCGTTCTCTCTCGTCGCAGGGCGGAATCCAGCCGCCAATGACTTCAGCCCCCGCTGGTATCAGCGGGCGATGATGTGAGAGTATCAGTGCATGCTGACTTCAGTCGATCCTGACGTGATCCGGGTGCTGGGCGATCCGCTCCGCCTGAAGATCGTGACCCTGCTGGCACGCGAGACGCTGTGTACGACGCACCTGGTCGAGGAGACCGGAGCCAAGCAGACCAACCTGTCCAACCACCTGAAGGTGCTGCGCGAGGCCGGGCTGGTGGAGACCGAGCCGTGCGGCCGCTTCACCTACTACAAGCTCAAGCCCGAGGTTCTGGCCGGGATCTCCGAGCAGTTCGCCCAGCTCGCCGCCTCCGCCCGCAGCGCCGCCGAGAACAAGAGGGCCTGCCCGTGACCTCCACCGAGCCCACCACCGCGCCCGGCCCGTCCGGGGGCGACTCGATCGTCAAGAAGCTCTCCACCCTCGACCGCTATCTCGCCGTGTGGATCCTGATCGCCATGGCCGTCGGCCTCGGTCTGGGGCGCGCGATCCCCGGACTGAATGACGCGCTGGCGAAGGTGGAGATCGGCGGGATCTCCCTGCCGATCGCGCTCGGCCTGCTGATCATGATGTATCCGGTGCTGGCGAAGGTCCGCTACGACAAGCTGGACGCCGTCACCGGCGACCGCAAGCTGATGATCTCCTCCCTGGTCATCAACTGGGTCCTCGGGCCTGCGGTGATGTTCGCGCTGGCGTGGATCTTCCTGCCGGACCTGCCCGAGTACCGCACCGGATTGATCATCGTCGGTCTCGCCCGCTGTATCGCCATGGTCATCATCTGGAACGACCTCGCCTGCGGCGACCGCGAGGCCGCCGCCGTCCTGGTGGCCCTGAACTCGGTGTTCCAGGTGATCGCGTTCGGCCTGCTGGGCTGGCTCTACCTCGACCTGCTGCCCGGCTGGCTGGGCCTGGGCGACGGCGAGCACCTGGACATCTCCATGTGGGAGATCGCTCTGAACGTGGTCATCTTCCTCGGCGTCCCGCTGCTGGCCGGCTTCCTGACCCGCCGCATCGGGGAGAAGAAGATGGGCCGCGAGGGCTACGAGTCCAACTTCCTTCCGAAGATCGGCCCGTGGGCGCTGTACGGGCTGCTGTTCACGATCGTCATCCTCTTCGCCCTCCAGGGGAAGACGATCACCTCGCAGCCGCTGGATGTCGCCCGGATCGCGCTGCCGCTGCTGGTCTACTTCGCGGTCATGTTCTTCGGCACCTTCCTCCTCGGCAAGGGCCTGGGGCTCGCCTATGACCGCACCACGACCCTGGCCTTCACCGCGGCGGGCAACAACTTCGAGCTGGCCATCGCGGTCGCCATCGCCACCTTCGGCGTCACCTCCGGCCAGGCACTCTCGGGCGTCGTCGGCCCGCTCATCGAGGTCCCGGTCCTGATCGGCCTGGTCTACGTCGCGCTCGCCTGGCGCCGGAAGTTCGCCGCCGACGCGGTGACGACGGCCCCGTGACCCAGCACACGGATGTGGTGGTGGTCGGCGGCGGCCAAGCCGGGCTCGCCGCCGGCTACCACCTGCGCCGCCAGGGACTCGACTTCGTGATCCTGGACGCTGATCCGGCGCCGGGCGGGTCCTGGCAGCACATGTGGGACTCCCTGCACCTGTTCTCCCCGGCCCAGCACTCCTCCCTGCCCGGACGGCTCATGCCCGCCCAGCCCGGTGAGACCTATCCGGACGCCGGGCACGTGGTCGACTACCTCACCGACTACGAAAAGGGCTACGACCTGCCCGTCCAGCACGGCACCCGCGTGGACGCCGTACGCCGCGACGGCGAGGGGCTTCTGGTCGAGACGGATACCGGCATCTGGCGGGCCCGCGCGGTCATCAGCGCGACCGGCACCTGGTCACGCCCCTTCCTCCCCGATGCCCCCGGCCGCGTGGTGTTCACCGGTCGGCAACTTCACACGGTGAACTACCGCTGTCCGGCTGACTTCGTCGGCCAGCACGTCATCGTGGTCGGCGGCGGGAACTCCGGCGCCCAGATCGCCGCCGGCCTCGCTCTGGACGGCCGCGTCGAGGTGACGTGGGTGACCCAGCGCCCACCGCAGTTCCTGGCCGACGACATCGATGGCCACGCCCTGTTCGACGTCGCCACCGCCCGCCGCCGCGCCCTCGAACAAGGCCGCAGCGACACCGGTGGCATCGCCTCGCTCGGCGACATCGTCGCGGTGCCGCCGGTCCGCGCCGCCCGGGACGCCGCTCTCCTGACCGCGAAGCCAATGTTCTCCCAGCTCACCCCCGGCGGGGTCCGGTGGGCGGACGGCAGCGAAGCCGGCGTAGACACGGTCATCTGGTGCACCGGATTCCGGCCTGCCCTGTCCCACCTCGCCCCGCTGAACCTGCGCGGCACACATGGCCGCATCCCCACTGACGGCACCCGGGCTCTGGGCGAACCGCGGCTGCACCTGCTCGGCTACGGCGACTGGACCGGTCCGGCCTCCGCCACCCTCATCGGCGTCGGCCGCCGGGCCCGCGACGCGGCCCGCGCCCTCACGGCCCTACTGCGCTGACCTCCCGTCGCCCCTCAAGGAGACCCGGCCGCTGCCCCGGGGCCAGGAGATGGAGGGCGGCCACCTCCCGTATCGTCTGCCGATATCGATCTCCGTCATGGATGTCTGTGTCGCCGAGGAGTGAGCGATGAGCAAGCAACCGACCGCCGCCGGAATGCCGGACGAACTGCACCGCCGGCTCGGGGTGTCCGACGCCGTGCTGATCGGCCTCGGATCGATGATCGGCGCCGGGATTTTCGCCGCGCTCGCCCCCGCCGCGCAGGCTGCTGGGTCGGGGCTGCTGATCGGCCTGGCGCTGGCCGCCGTGGTGGCGTACTGCAACGCCACCTCCTCTGCCCGGCTCGCCGCCCGCTACCCGGCCTCGGGCGGCACCTACGTCTACGGCCGTGAACGTCTCGGCGACTTCTGGGGCTACCTGGCGGGCTGGAGCTTCGTGGTCGGCAAGACCGCCTCCTGCGCGGCGATGGCGCTGACGGTCGGCGCATACGTGTGGCCCGGCCAGGCCCACGCGGTCGCGGTTGCGGCCGTGGTGGCCTTGACCGCTGTGAACTACACGGGCGTGCAGAAGTCCGCGCTTGTGACTCGCGCGATCGTGAGCGTGGTCCTGGCCGTGCTCGCCGCCGTGGTGGTCGCCGCCCTCACCTCCTCCGCCTCACAGGCGGCCCGCCTCGATGTCAGGGACGACGCCACCATCGGCGGGGTGTTGCAGGCTGCGGGCCTGCTCTTCTTCGCCTTCGCCGGATACGCCCGCATCGCCACCCTGGGCGAGGAGGTCCGCGACCCGCAGCGCACCATCCCCCGGGCCGTCCCCCTCGCGCTGGGTATCACCTTGGTCGTCTATACCTTCGTCGCCCTCGCCGTCCTGACGGTCCTCGGCCCGGACGACCTGGCCAAGACGGCGGCGCCGCTGTCGGACGCGGCCCGGGCCGCCGGTGCCGACTGGCTCGTCCCGGTCGTCCGCGTGGGTGCGGCGGTGGCCGCGCTCGGCTCGCTGCTCGCGCTGATCCTCGGCGTCTCCCGCACCACGCTCGCCATGGCCCGCGACCGGCACCTGCCGCACGCGCTGGCCGCGGTGCACCCGAAGTTCAAGGTGCCCCACCACGCCGAGCTCGCCGTCGGCGCCGTCGTGGCCGTGGCCGCCGCGACCGGAGACCTGCGCGGGGCGATCGGCTTCTCCTCCTTCGGTGTCCTCGCCTACTACGCCGTCGCCAACGTCTCCGCCTGGACCCTCACGCCCGAGGAGGGCCGCCCCGCCCGCGTGATTCCTCTCGTCGGCCTGGCCGGCTGCATCGTGCTGGCCTTCGCCCTGCCCCTGTCGTCGGTCATGTCCGGCGCCGCGGTCCTGACCGCCGGTGCCGCCTGGTACGGCGTCCGCCGCCTGGCAGCAGCGCGCGGCTGACCACCCCCGCGGTCCACCTGATCATGTGACCGGCGGTACTCAGGGCCGAATCGGGGCGCCGTTCGATCACGTCGCCCCGCTCCGCCCCAGGGACTTCGTCGCGATGCCCTGCCGCCTTCCAGGATCTGGTCCGAGTCGATCATCAGCGTCCTCGCCGGCAGCACCACTGTGGCTGGCGTCCCCGGCTCAGGCGGGCGACGCGTCCGCGCCGAAGAGGCGCGAAACCGCCGGTGCCCCTCTATCTCGCGGGACGATATCGACAGCCGATGCGTCTTCGATGGCAGAGGGGCACTCCCATGACGCAGCTCAGCACCTTGCAGACGAAGCTCACCTTCACCAGGGCACCCGCCGCGACGGTTCTCATCCGCCTGTATGTCGGGGCCGTCTTCCTGTCCGAGGGCATCTTGAAGTTCCTGCGCCCCGACGCGCAGGGCACCGGCCGCTTCGAGAAGGCCGGCATTCCGGCCCCCGGCTTCTTCGCGCCGCTCGACGGCTTCTTCGAGATCGCCTGCGGCCTGCTGATCCTGGCCGGCCTCGCCACCCGCCTCGCCGTGATCCCGATGATCGTGAACATGCTCGGCGCGCTGCTGATCACCAAGCTGCCGATCCTGTGGGGCGACGCCACTTTGTTCATCGGCAAGTCCGGGTGGTGGGACTTCGCCCATGAATCACGCACCGACCTCGCCCAGCTGTGCGGCAGCCTCTTCCTGCTCCTCGTCGGCGCCGGCGCCTACTCACTCGACGCCCGCCTCACCCGCCGAGCCGCCAGCCCGGCCGCGGATGCCGAGGTCGCGAGCCGGTGACGCGCCGGTTCTATGGGGCGTCGTCGCCGAGGACTTCGCGGGCCAGCTCCGCCAGTGCCTTGCGGTCTTCGGCGAGGGCCTTCTTCCCGGCCTCGGTCGCCTTGTAGACGCGCCGGGTACGGCCGTCGACGACCCGCTGCTCGGAGGTCAGCAGTCCGTCCGCTTCCAGGCGGTGCAGCGTCGGATACAGCGTGCCAGGGCTGATCTGGTAGCCGTGCGAGGCGAGCTCCTCGGTCATCCACGCGCCGTGGATCTCCTCCTCGGCCGCGTGATGAAGGATGTGCAGCCGCACCGCACCCCGCTGGAACTCCCGCACCTCTACCCCACCTCGCCGCCCACCGGGCAGTGACGAAACCGATATCGGGTACCGAGTCTACGACGCGGCGCGCCGTTTCCGGCTCTGTGCGTGTGCCCGCTGTGGTCGGCGAGCCAGGCGCGGGGCACAAGACCAGGACCCTGACCCTTGGAGGCAGCCTCGATGACGGACACCGACAGGCCCGGCAGGCGGCCAGGACCCGCCAGAAGAGCGGCGACCGCATGGCTCGCCGCACCGGCCGGTAAAGCCGCCCTGCTGCTCACCGCCGCCGCAGCGCTGACCATCACCCTGGTCGCCGCTGGCGCGCAGCCCGTTCTGCGCCTGGACCAGACGGTGGCCGTGCGTCTGCACACGGCGGCGCTCCAGCACCCCGGCCTCACCCACGCCAGCCGGATCGTCACCGACTGGGTCGTCGACCCGTGGACCATGCGCCTTCTGCTCGCCGCAGCCGTGGTGTGGCTGTGGCACCGCCGTCGGCGGCTCCTCGCCTGGTGGGTGGCCTGCACCTCCGCCGTGGAATGGGCGCTGCGAACAGTGCTGCGCTGGGCCCTCGGCCGCGACCGGCCCGAATGGGAACGCCCCGTCGACTCCGCCGACTTCGCCGCCATGCCCTCGGGCCACGCCATGACCACGGCCGCCACCTGCGTGCTGCTGCTGTGGCTCGCCCGTATCACCCACCTGCCCACCGGCCTGGTGCGCCTCGGCGCGGCCACCGCCGCTGTCGCCGTCGCCGCGGCCTGCTTTACCCGGGTCTTCCTCGGCGTGCACTGGCTCACCGACACCCTGGCCGGGACCCTCCTCGGTGCCGCGCTGGCCACAGGCTCCGCCGCGACCTGGCACGCCGCCCGGCCGCACGAGGACGCCGCCCGGACAGGCGCCGCGCCCGCCGCCGACGATCTGAGCCAGGGCCTGCGACAGCCCCGCCCGAGCAGATATCGTGAATCGACATCGGATACCGATATCTGAAGGCGGGTCCCGTCATGGACAGCGAGCACTCCCTCGACCGCGTCATCGAGCACCTTGCCGCCCGCTTTCCGCACCACCGCGAGCAGGTCGTCGCCGAGGTGGTCTATGCCACCCACACCCGGCTTCGCCGGAACGCGACCGTCACGACGCACCTGGCCGCGCTGACCCAGCGGCAGGCCGGCGACACCCTCGCCCGTACCCTGCCCCGGCGCAAGACGACCACCTGACCGGGCCCGCTCTCCCCTTCCTCCCCGTCTTCCCCATCCGCGCTGTCCTGGTCGTATGGCCACGGCGTACGGACATGTAGCGCGAACGGCGAGCGGACCCCGGCCAGGTGCCGGGGCCCCCTCGCCGTTCAGGACCGGGTCAGTGGCTGCCGGCGAGTTCGCCGGTGAGCTTGGAGTGGAGGTCGGCGCTGGGATCGTTCAGGCCGATGATCTCGACGGTCTTGCCACGCTGGGCGTACTTGGTCTCGATGGCATCCAGGGCAGCGACGGAAGAGGCGTCCCAGATGTGCGCGGCGGACAGGTCGATGACGACCTTGTCGGGGTCGGCGGTGTAGTCGAACTGGCCGACGAGGTCGTTGGAGGAGGCGAAGAACAGCTCGCCGGTCACGGTGTACAGGACGCTCGTACCGCTCGGGGCGACGAGCCGGGTGACCTCGGCGAGGTGGGCGACGCGCTTGGCGAAGATGACCATGGCGGTGATCGAACCGACGACGACGCCGATGGCGAGGTTGTGCGTGACAACGACCGTGACGACGGTGATGACCATGACGGCGATCTCGCCGGCGGGCATCCGCCTGAGCGTCTTGGGGGCGATAGAGTGCCAGTCGAAGGTCGCGAACGACACCATGACCATGACGGCAACGAGCGCGGCCATGGGGATGTCGGAGACGACCGGGCCGAAGACGATGCACAGCACCATCAGGAACACACCGGCGAGGAAGGTAGAGAGGCGGGTGCGGGCGCCGGACACCTTCACGTTGATCATCGTCTGACCGATCATGGCGCAACCGCCCATGCCACCGAAGAAGCCGGTGACGATGTTGGCGACGCCCTGGCCGATGGACTCACGGGTCTTGGAGGAGTGGGTGTCAGTGATGTCGTCGACCAGCTTGGCCGTCATCAGCGACTCCATCAGGCCGACCAGCGCCATCGCGAACGCGTACGGGGCGATCGTCGTCAGCGTGTCCATCGTGAACGGCACGTCCGGCAGGCCGGCTACGGGCAGGGAGGACGGCAGTTCGCCCTTGTCACCCACGGTCGGTACGGCGATGCCGGCCGCGATCGTGATCACGGTCAGGATGACGATGGAGACGAGCGGGGCAGGAACCACGGTGGTGATCTTCGGGAAGAACACCATGAGCGCCAGCCCGCCGATGATCAGCGGGTACACGGCCCACGGCACGTCGCGCATCTCGGGGACCTGGGCCATGAAGATCAGGATGGCGAGGGAGTTGACGAAGCCGACCATCACCGAGCGCGGGATGAACCGCATCAGCTTCGCCACCCCGAGCGCGCCCAGGGTGATCTGGAAGACGCCGGCGAGGATGACGGCGGCGATCAGGTAGCCCAGGCCGTGCTCACGGTTGAGCGGGGCGGTCACGAGGGCGACGGCACCGGTGGCGGCGGAGATCATCGCGCGGCGGCCGCCGACGACCGAGATGACCACGGCCATGGTGAAGGAGGAGAACAGGCCGATGGCCGGGTCGACGCCGGCGATGATCGAGAACGAGATCGCCTCGGGGATCAGCGCAAGGGCGACGACCAGGCCCGCCAGGACCTCGGTGCGCCAGACCTTCGGGTTGTTCAGCCAGTCGGGCTTCAGGCCGCGCAGGCGCGCGGCCGGGGGCACAGCGGTAGCGGAAGGCAAGAGTTCAGGAACCTGTCGTGCTCGGGCACACCCCCGTGGCAGGCCGGGGATGTGCGGGAGGACGCGAAGGAGCCGGGCCGGCACCCCGCGGGACGGCCCCGTCAGCGCGGAGCCGGAAAAACCACAACGGAAGGGAGCGGGCGCGAGGGCGCCACCGGCTCACGTCTAGGAGCGAAGCGTCACGGCGGGCAGGCGGCGCCGGGCGTCATGGGCTCGCGCACGCTTCTCTCCTGCAAGAATCGGATCTTCGCCGGGGCGGCAGCGACCCCGGAACGGCAACAGCGGAGCAGCCGGACCGCCCTCACCTTCATCAACTCTACCCTAACGTTAGAGTAGGCATCGGCGGGCACGCGCAGGAGGCACCGCCGTGAGGGAAAGGCCAGGAGCAGGGACGTGGACGGCAAGCACATGCAGATCGGCGAGGTCGCCGCGCGCACCGAGCTGTCCCTGCGCACCATCCGGCACTACGAGGAGAGCGGCCTGGTCGTCCCCTCCGCCCGCTCCCAGGGAGGCTTCCGCCTCTACACCGAGATCGATGTCGCCCGCCTCATGGTCATCCGCCGCATGAAGCCGCTCGGCTTCACCCTTGACCAGATGCGCGACCTGCTGGACGCCACCGACCGCCTCGACGCCGGCGGCGAGCTCGGCCCGGATGAGCGCGCGGCGCTCCTTCAGCGCGTGCGAGAGTACGAGCAGAGCGCCGTGGAGCAGGTGGAAAAGCTGCGCGTCCAGCTCGCCCGCGCCGAGGACTTCGCCGCCACACTGAGGGCACGGCTGCCCGAACACGAGCCGGTGCACCCCTGACCCGCTCCCGCCTCCGGCGTGCTCCACCCCCGGCGCATCAGGGCCTGTGGCTGCAACTCCGGAATGCTCAACCACCCCCGCGTATGCGCACCGGTCCGAGACCCTGCTCGCCGTGACCCAGCCCAGCACCGACCCGTCCGCGTCGAGGGCGGCGAAGCGGTGCTCGGCCAGCTTCGCGGCCTCGAACGCCTCCCCCAATGGTGGGCTGGTCTCGAAGGTGGCGCCCTCGGCGATGCCCGCCTGGTAGATCGCCAGCACCTACCCGGCATGCCCAACCGCCAGCGGTACCACCACCGCGCCCCGCTCGCCGCTCACCCCTCTGTTCTGTCTGTTCCGTTCGACCGTCAGGCCGCGGCCGGCAGGGTCAGCAGCTTGCCCATCGCGGCGAGCACCGACGGCTCGACCCGGTAATACACCCAGGTGCCGCGCCTCTGCGAGGTGAGCAGCCCGGCCTCCTTGAGCTTCTTCAGGTGGTGGGAGACGGTCGGCTGGGAGACGCCGACGTCGGAGATGTCGCACACGCACGCCTCACCGCCCTCGTGCGAGGCCACGGCGGAGAACAGCCGCAGCCGGACCGGGTCGCCAAGCGCCTTGAACATCCGCGCGGCCGTCTCGGCCTCCTCGGCGGTGAACGGCCGCTCGGTCAGCGGCGGGCAGCACGGGGCCACGGCCTCCGGCTCCAGCAGCGCCTTGGTATTCGGCATACATCTATGTTGACACATGTCGAATCAGAGGGCGAGGGGCGGAGCCGATCGCATCGCCGCCCCTCGCGGGCCGGCCCTCGGCCGTTACAGGCCGGCGGCGGCCGGGGCCTTGCCGACATGGGCGGCCAGTGGGTCGATTACGTACGCGGCGTCGCGGCCGACGCCGCGCAGCGTGTTGGAGGCGAAGGACCGCTGGAACTCCAGGCCGAGGTAGACCAGGCCGGGGTGGGTGAGGGAGATGCCCCCCGCGTGCAGTGGCGCCCCCTGCTCGTCGAGTGCGCCGAGCTTGGCCAGGTAGTCGAGGTGGGGCCGGTAGCCGGTGGCGAGCAGTACCACGTCGGCCTTCTCCCGGCTCCCGTCGTCCCATATGACCTCATCGCCGTCCAGGGCGGTGAACATCGGCCGCCGCTGAAGGCGTCCCGCCTCCAGGGCGTCCTGGTAGCGGCCGGTGTCGAGGACGAGGGTTCCGCCGACGTAGTGGATCAGCCAGTGCGGCGGGAGGTGGTCGAAGCCGGTGGCCGTCAGCCAGTGGGTCAGGTCCTTGCCGTCGCGGATCTGCGGCAGGAAGCGGACCGGGGCGCGGGTGGCCAGGGTCACCGTGGCCACTTCGGCCAGTTCGTAGCCGACCTGGACGGCGGAGTTGCCGCCGCCCACCACCACGACCCGCTTGCCCGCATACGGCTCGGGGCTGCGATAGTCGGTGACATGCAGCACCTCGCCGGTGAAGCCGTCCTGTCCTGGCAGGTCGGGCCGCAGCGGGTTGCCGAAGGCGCCGCTCGCGGCGACGATCCCGGCCGCACCCAGGCGGCGGCCGTCGGCGGTGTGCAGGACGAAGCCGGCGCCATCGCTCTCCACGCTCTCGACACGGGCGCGGGTGCGGATCTCCGCGTCCAGCCGGTCCGCGTAGCGGGTGAGGTAGTCCACGACCTCGTCGCGGTGCGGATAGCGGTCCCCGTCCCCGCCGAACGCCAGGCCCGGCAGGGAGCTGAACCCCACGGGCGAGAACAGCGTGAGGCTGTCGTAGTAGCCGGGCCATGACCCGGCCGCCCGCCTGGAGGCTTCCAGTACCACCGGCATCAGCCCCCGCTCGCGCAGGACGTGGGCGGCGGCCAGCCCGGACTGCCCGCCCCCGATGACTGCGACATCGACGTACTCCATGAACCAGACCCCTCAATTCGACGAATGTCTATGTTGGCGCCCATCGAAGCAGGCGGCATCCTGGCAGCGCAAGCCATCGACGGACATCGAAACAAAGGAGTCGCCGTGCACGCGCCCACCACCACCGAGCTGCCCGTCGTGGTCGTCGGGGCCGGCCCGACCGGCCTGGCCGCCGCCGCACACCTCGCCGAACGCGGCATCACGCCGCTGGTTCTGGAGGCTGGAGCGTCTGCGGGCGCCGCGGTGCGCGAGTGGTCGCACGTGCGGCTGTTCTCCACCTGGGGCGAGGTGACCGACCCGGCTGCCGAGAAGCTGCTGGCGCCCACCGGCTGGATACGGCCCGATGCGAGCACGTACCCCTCCGGCGGTGACTGGGCAGAGCAGTATCTGCAGCCGCTGGCCGATGTCCTGGGCGAGCGCGTCCGCTTCGGCGCCACCGTCACAGGTGTCTCCCGCGCCGGTCGCGACCGCGTGGTCGACGCCGACCGCGAAGCCCAGCCCTTCGTCGTGCACTTCACCACGGCCGACGGCCGTGAGGAGCGCGTCTTCGCCCGCGCGGTCATCGACGCCTCCGGCACCTGGGCCACTCCGAGCCCGGCCGGCGGCAGCGGCCTGCCTGCGCTCGGCGAGAAGGCAGCCGCGGAACGGATCACCTACCGCGTTCCCGAACTCAAGGACCCAGCCGTGCGCGCCCGGTACGCGGGCAAGCGCACCGCCGTCATCGGCTCCGGGCCTCCGCCTTCACCGCCCTCGCCTACCTCGCCGACCTCGCCAAGTCGGACGACGGCGCGGGCACAAAGGGGGTGTGGATTCTGCGCCGGGGTATCTCCGGCTCCACCTTCGGCGGCGGCGAAGCCGACCAGCTCCCCGCGCGCGGCGCCCTGGGCCTGGCGGCGAAGGCCGCCGTCGACGACGGCCACGCGGACGCAGTCACCGGCTTCCGCACCGAGGTGATCGAACGCGACGCCGAGGGCGGCCTGGTCCTGGTCGGTGAGGACGGGCGCCGCCTGGATGCGGTCGACGAGGTCATCGTCCTGACCGGTTTCCGCCCCGACCTGTCCTTCCTCGACGAGCTGCGCCTGAACCTGGACGAGCGCCTTCAGGCGCCGGTCGAGCTGGCTCCGCTGATCGACCCCAACCAGCACTCCTGCGGCACCGTCTACCCCCACGGCTACCGCGAGCTCTCCCACTCAGAACAGGGCATCTACCTGGTGGGGATGAAGTCCTACGGCCGCGCCCCGACATTCCTCGCCATGACCGGCTACGAGCAGGTCCGCTCCGTCGCCGCCGCGATGGCCGGTGACCTCGACTCCGCCGACCGCGTCGAACTCACCCTGCCCGAGACCGGAGTCTGCGGTGGCGCCGGCCTGTTCGACACCCCCGACGCCGCTGACGCCGACGGGGGTTGCTGCGCCCCTGCGCCGCAGCTCGTCCAGCTCGGCGCCCCTGCGGCGGTCGGCGCGGCTGCCGAAGAGGCTCCGGCAGGCGGTTGCTGCGGCTCGTGACCGAGCTGGGCACCACCGCGCGCGGGGCCGCGACCGGAACAGGGGACCGGTCGCGGCCCCCCGCCGCCCTGCCCGCCCTCTGCGCCATCCAGATCGTGAGCTGGGGCATCCTCTATTACGCCTTTCCCGTCCTCAACCCGCAGATCACCGCTGCGACCGGCTGGTCGGCCGGAGCGACCACGGCGGCGTTCTCCCTTGGCCTCGTCGTCTCCGCCCTCGCCGGGATTCGCGTCGGGCGCATCCTCGACCAGCGCGGCCCACGCGCCGTCATGACGGTCGGCTCCGTGCTCGGCGTGGTCAGCCTGGTGATCGTGGCTGCGGCCCCGAACGTCTTTGTCTTCATCGTCGGTTGGGCACTGGCCGGGCTCGCGATGGCGGCCACCTTCTACCAGCCCGCGTTCGCCGCCCTCACCCGCTGGTGGGCCCCCGACCACGTGCGAGCCCTGACGATCGTCACCCTCGCCGGCGGGCTCGCCTCCACCGTCTTCGCACCCCTGACCGCGGCCCTCGCCGACCAGATGTCCTGGCGACACGCCTACCTCGTGCTCGCCGGCATTCTGGCCCTCGTCACCATCCCCGCTCACGCCCTTGCACTACGCGCACCCTGGCCCGACACCCCAACAAGCCCCGCACACCCGACCGCAGGCACGGCCAAGGTCGGGCGCAGTCGGCCGTTCCTCCTGCTCGCCGCGGCCTTCACCCTGTCCGGCTTCGCGATGTACGCCGTCGTCGTCGCCCTCGTCCCGCTCCTGCTGGAACGCGGGTACACCACCAGCCAGGCTGCCTGGGTCCTCGGCATCGGCGGCGCCGGACAGACACTCGGCCGCACCCTGTACGCCGCCCTCGCGCGTCGCACCACTGCCAGAACCCGCACAACGAGCCTCATCGTGCTGGGCGGACTGACCACCGGCGCCTTCACCGTCGTCCCGGGCCCGTACGCCCTGCTCATCGCCGTAGCGGTTGTGGCCGGCATGGTCCGCGGCAACCTCACCCTCCTTCAGGCCACCGCCATCACCGACCGCTGGGGCGCAACCCACTACGGTCGCCTCTCCGGACTCCTGGCGGCACCAGCAACCACCGCCGCAGCCTTCGCGCCGTTCGCCGGAGCAGCCCTCGCCGGATGCCTCGGCGGCTATCCCCACCTCTTCGGCCTGCTGGCGCTAGTCTCCGGACTCGCTGCCCTAACCGCGCTGGGTACGGCACACGCCCACGCATACGGTCGGTAGCCGGCACTGTCAATAGAGCGGAGCTCGGTGCTCAGCGGATCGACGTGGCCTTGCCGCCGCAGATAAGGACGGCGGGTGTGGGCTGGACGGCCACCACCCCCACATCGCCTGGACGATTCGCCCCCCTTCAAGCCCCAACCCCAAGCGATCCGGCGGGAATTCTCGCCCAGGCACCCCGGCCAAGCGGCCGCAACATAGCCGACGATCACCGGTTAGCGAAACCGGTGATCGTAAGGACCATTGAAGCTCATCCCATCCCCGAGCTTCATGCGGAGAACAGTGCCATCCTTCTTGCGGCCCCGTCCGAGGTCCACTACCGCCAGTGACTACCACTCAGATCCCGGCGGGCCATTCTGCTCATGATCACCAGGCACACGCGCTGCTCATCAGGCGCGGAAACCGGGGTTTCCGCAGGAGCCAGTGCTCATGAAGTCGCACTCCCTACACGAACGCGGGGGCAGGAGCTGGCGTCCTGATGGCCTCCGGCGTCACCCAGGTGAACTTGGACTACCTCGCCGGGCGTCTCAGCGACGTCCCCGGCCAGCTGCCCACTACCCACGCAGAGGTGGACCCGGCGGCGCTCACCGACGACCTCGCCCTGCTCGCCCACCACCTCACCTACGCCGGCGAACGCGCGCAGGAACACTTCGCCCCCCCGAGACGGTCCACCTCCCCGAACGCCACATCCTGACGCCCCGGGCCGAGGCGATGACCGCCGTCACCAGCGTCATGGGCCACCTGGCCGAGGCCCTGGGCTGTGTGTCCACCGGCTTCTACCGCCAGGCCTTCCCTGGGGTGGAGACCTCACATCCGCGAGGCGGCCCCAAGACGCTGCGGATCATCACGGCCGAGAAGTGCAGCGCCGCCCGGACCCAGCTGATCGCCGCCGCCGCGCAGCCCCCACCGAGACCGGCACCAGCGCCCAGCGGCTCGGGTTGTCCATGGCCCCGGTGAGGCCTCCGACCGCTCAACGTTCTCCCCTCGCGGTCCCCGTGTCGCGGACTGCGCGCTGACCACCAGGACCACATGCCGCCCACGCCCCTCGCTCAGATCATCCTCAGCACCAGCCGTGCCCACGGGCTCGTCGCCATCCCCCACGGCGAACAGCACCGCCAAGCTGCCCGTGCGCTGGAGGAAGCCGGATTCCAGCGGAACCCCGACGGTGCCTTCGTCGCACCGCTGGCCGACGGACCAGCCACCCGCCAGATGGGCCGTGCCCTGGTGCACCGCGCCCATGAGCACGGCGCGACCATCATCACCAGCACCCGGCCCTGCCTCGCGGACTTCGGCGAGGACCTCGCCGCCGGGTTGCCCGGCACCTGGAGCGCGAGAATGGAGCTCCACTACCACCCCGCGGTGCAAGAGGACCTCCTTGGACCGCTGTGGGACAACGGAGACCTCCTCCAGGCTCTGCTCCACGATCCCGTTCCCGGCGTGGTCTTCCTCAGGAACTCGGCGGGCACCGAACTACTGCTGATCGAACGCCCCGGGCACAGCAGCGGCTACCTCCTGGGCGCCCTCGCGCCCGAGGCGTACGACGACAACTGGGAGGAGCCGCATGCGCCGCGCAGCATCGTGCTGCCGGGCGAACCGGACCTCGCGGCTCGTCTCGCCGCTACCTCGTTCCTGCCCTCCTACAGCCGGGCCCTGCACCAGCGTCGGCTCGACACCGTCCTGCGCGCGCTGGAGCGCATCCGGGCTGAGTACGAGACCCTGCAGGCCATCAAGGCGTCCGGCCGCTACAGCGACGGCATCCCGCTCGCCGACTCCCGGATGGTTCCCGAGATGGAGCGCACGTTCGCCGACTACGCCTGGCTCTCCTTCCGCGACGTCCTCGAGCACGCTCCCGTTCTGCTCAGCCGCTGTCACCCCGCCGCGACCCCCTGGCCCCAGGACGCCGCCGCACTGGACCGCCTGCGTCAGGCGCTCGCCGACAGCCAGGAAACGCGGAACGAGGACCAGGAACTGCGCGGCGCCCTCTTCTCCGTCGGCGGGTGGAAACAGGCGCGCAGCCGCTTCGGTCTCGCCGCCCTGCCCGCGATCGAGACCTGGCTCGCCGACAGCGCGGCGTTCCAGCGCCAGGCCCGTGCCGCCGTCCCCGGCGGACCGTTGGCGCTGTCGGCCCCGAGCCCGCGCCTTCTCACCACCCGCCCGGCCTCCCCCGCCGTGCCCCGTTCTTCGGGGGCACACCGCTGACTCCGCAGAAAGGATCCGCTCTCTGTCCGATCACTTCCACTTCGCCGTCCACCCCGAGCACGGCTTCGTCGCCGCCCCCACGGCCGTCAGCCCGCATCTGGCCGAGTGGTTTCTCACCCGCGAGCAGTTCGAGCCCGTCCCCGAACTGCCGGGGGTGTACCGCCTCACCCAGCCGGAACAGGACGGCCAGCGCCGCACCCGCCAGGCCGTACAGGACCTGCGCCGCCACGGATTCACCGTGCAGGCTGACTACTCGCTCGACCCCGCGCTCACTCCCGGGCCCGCCCGGCTCCAGGTCCGCAACGGGCTGATGGAGCGCCGCCAGCGCCTCGCCCAGGCCGCCGCGGCCATCTCGCCGCAGCGCGCCCCCGCGCTGTCCACCGCCCCGGCACAACCGGCCACCGTGCCCCTCACCCCACGCGCCCAGGGCCCCGGGCCCGCACGGGGACGGTGAGCATGCGCACCGAGCCCATCCGCATCGCCCGCAAACGCGGCGGCGAGGTCGAAGTCGAAGGCCCGGTCGACGAGTTCGCGGCACAGATCCTGGGCCGCGCGGGCTTCATCTTCCGCCCGACCCTCGGTGGCATGTGGATCCGGCTGCACTTCGACACCGGCCAGGAGCGCGAGAACCAAAGGGCCACCCACGCCGCCCAGATGCTCAGCGCCGCGGGCTACCAGGTCGACCTCGACCCGAACCTGCTCCCCGCCGCCGGACACCGCGCGCCGGTGAACTGGTGGCCACCGCGCACCGGAGCCGCGATGACGTCGCAGCCCGCTCCCCACTCCGCTCAGCGGCGCCGACGCTGACCATCCCGACCTCTACAGGATCATGCCGACCCCATCCGCCAAGATCACGCTGTACCTCTCCGCCAACGACAAGATCGTCGCACTGCCGAGCGGGACCGGCCGCCAGTGGGCCGAGACCGCGCTGGACCTGGCCGGCTTCGTCACCCACCACGACCAGATCCGCACCCTGGCCCTGGATGACCAGGCCCGAGCGCGTCAGGCGCTCACCCATCTCCACCAGGCCGCGCGCGACTGCCAGGTGAGTGTCACCACCCACCCCCACCCCTACCTCGGCGACATCGCCGAGGTGATCGTGGCGGCGCTGCCCGGCCGCTGGATGGCAGATGTCGAGCCCCTGCCGCAGGAACAAGACCCGGACTATCTACGGGACTTCTTGTGGGAAACGGGCGGTATCTCCGATGTCCTGGAGAAGACCCCGGTGGGCTTCGCGGCGATCCTCCGTGACGGCGGCGGCACCGAGCTGCTGCTGATCGAGCGCCCCTCGGACGGCTCGTACATGGTCGGCGCTCTGACCCCGAGCCCTGATGACGTCCACGTGACCGCCGCGGCCCCGCGCGGCATCGTCGCGTCGGACGCACGGCTCGCCACCCGGTTCATCCAGACGCGCCTGCTGCCTGACTACGAGCGGGCCGTCCATCTCTCGCGTCTGGACGAAGCGGAGCAGGACCTGCGCTGGGCGCGCGAAGAGCACGAACCCGGGACGTACGACGCCGTGGATCTACAGGCGGCGCTGTACCGGTTTCGCAGCCACGCCATCGCGTTCCTCGCCACCCTGCGCGGCACCACGCTGCTCTCGGCGGACCAGGCCGTCTTCCTCGACCGCATGGAGGCCGGGCTGAACCTCGACGCACTGGACGATCCCGCTCCCGAGGCCCTCGCCGATGCGGGGGCGGTGTGGCTCACCGACGGCGAGAAGTTGATCGAGATGGCCCGCGCCGCCACACCCCCTGCCTCCGTCACGCCAGCACAGCGCAAGGCGCTGGCCACCGCCGCGCTGCCCCCACCGGCAGTAGCCGCGAACGCCCCCAGCCCGCGCCGCTGAACCCCGCACCCAGCTACCACACCTCTGTCCCGGAGCACCTCATCACCGACACCTTCGCCAACGACCTCGGCACCGCCCTCGACGACCTGGACACCTTCCAGACGCAGTTCGCCCTGACCCACAGGCGCTATGAGCGCGCCTGGTCTCACGCGGCCGACACCGCCGACTCGCGCACCACGGCAGTCATTGCGCACGGCAGGCGCCAGGAAGGCGTCGAGGCGTTCGAGCGCTACGTCCTGCCGCACGCGGACACGCTGCTGGCCGCCGCGCGCAGCGCTGTGGACGCCATGCCGCCGGCCCGGCACCATGCCGCCTGGCGTGAGCTGATCGAGGACCTGGCCCACGCTGTCGGTCACATCCATCGCATCCGGTCCGCGCCCGCTGGCCAGGACGAGCCTGAAGCCGCCCGCGTCCGCCACCTCCAGGTGTGGCCCTACGTTCTGGCCTGGGCCGAGCGCTCCTTCATCATCAGCGGCCTCGCCGAACAGCACCGTCCCACCGGCCCGCCGCTCACCGCCGAGGAACAGCAGCTCTGGACGGAGCGGGCACGGGCAGCGTGGCAGCGCGGCGACCTGGACGCCGACGACGTCTGGTACAACGGCGACAACGAGCTGATCACCGTGGCGCACCTCGTCGAGCACGACACCCAGACGGTGGTGGCGCTGGAGGGCGAACTCGGCAGCGAACGGATGCGGGTGCTCGGCCACTACGACACCGTGCGGGAAGCTGTCGACGCGGCCCCGCCCGCGGTGCCCGCCGGGGTCCTGCGCCCGGATGTCTCTCCCTTCGCGCCCCAGGCTCTCGCAGCGGAGGCTCCGGTCGTGAACCTGGTCCGGCAGGTCGACGAGGCGCGGCACACCGGGGACGTCTACATGGCGCTGCTCGACGCCGTGGACGACTCCGCCTTCTCCCGCGGCCCGCTGCCCCGCCTGGTCGAACTCCTCGACCGGGCAGCAGCGTTCGCCGACGCGCTGGAGACGAAGCAGGGCCAGCACTCCGCAGCCCGTCTGTCCGTCCTCGCGCGGCAACTGGGCGCGCTCAGGGAAGAGATCGAGTCCACCATGGAGGGCCTCGGGACCGGCGTCCTGCCACCGCACCGCACGCCCCGCCCCGTGTTCCACATCGCCAGCCCTCCCCCGGCGCCGTCGCCCCCTCCACCCGCGCCCCACGCCCCCGGCACTGCCCGCCGCTAGCGCACCCCCGCGCCGGGGTGCCTCGCCCCCAGAAAGCACGCGTTGACCTCCACCACCGGCTCTGGCCCGCTGCTCGCGCACCGCCACGTCGCCCGCCTGCTGTTCGGCACACTGATCGGACGCCTGCCCAACGGCATGGCGCCCGTCGCGATCCTTCTCCTCGTCGCCGACCAGGGCGGATCGCTGAAGACGGGCGGACTGCTGTGCGCGCTGTACGGACTGACCTCCGCCATCGGGCAGCCGGTCCTGGGCCGGCTGGTCGACCGGCGCGGCCAGAGCCTGGTCACCGCGGCGGCAGTGCTGCTCAGCACGGTCTGCCTACTGGCCCTGGCCGTGACCGAGGTCGCCGCCCGGCCGGGCCTGGCCGCCGTCCTCGTCGCGCTCGCCGGACTGAGCACCCCGCCGCTGGAAGCAGGACTGCGGGCCCTGTGGCCCGTGGTCCTGCCCGACGAGGCGCGGCGCCGGGCCGCGCTCGCGCTTGACACCGGTGCCCAAGGGCTGATTTACGTCACCGGCCCCCCGCTGGTCGCCGTGCTGTCCACGACGACCGGGCCGCGCACCGCGATGGTGGTGAGCGCCGTGCTCGGGCTGCTCGGCGCCGCCGTGGTGCTGAGTGCCGAGCCGTCGCGCCGCTGGCGCCTGGCTCCCGCAACCCAGCACACCGGGGGGCTCGGGCCCCTCGCGCACGCGGGACTGGGCTGGTTGTTCGTGGCGGTCAGCGGAATCGGCTTCGCGCTGGGAGCGATGAACGTGTGGGCGGTCGCCCTTGCCGAGGATCTCGGGATGGACCTGCTGTCCGGGCTCATCCCCGCCGCGCTGTCCACCGGCAGCCTCCTCGGCGGCTTCCTCTACGGCAAGCGCACATGGCCGGGCACCCTCACCAGACAACTTCTGGGCGCCGCGTCGCTGTTCGCGGCCGGATGGCTTCCGCTGATGGCGGCCAGGGGCCCCGTCCCCGCGGTCGCGCTGACGGCAGTGCCCGGTCTGCTGCTCACCGCCCTGATCACCTCCGCGTTCCTGACCGTGGACGCCCTCGCCCCGGCCAGCACCACCACCGAGGCGTACGCCTGGCTGATCGCCGCGGTGGGCGCCGGCCAGGCCGCCGGGACCGCCCTGTCCGGCGCACTCGCCGAGCACCCACCGATCGGAGCGGCCCTTCCCGCGGTCGGCGCCGCGCTTAGGACTGGAATCAGAATGAGGTCTCTGGAGCACAGGAATGACGTGGCGTCAGTTAGCGTTGAGCGGCCCGGAGGGGAGAGTCGCGACCGAGACACGTGGTCTGCGCAAGCCGTGGGAGGTTGACGATGGGCTGTGGGAGCGCATCGAGCCGCTGTTGCCGGTGATTGAGCGGCGCTTCCGGTACCCGGGGCGTCGTCGGCTCGATGACCGGCGGGTTCTGTGCGGCATCCTGTTCGTGCTCTACACCGGCATTCCCTGGCGCTACCTCCCGCAGGAACTCGGCTCCAGCTCCGGGATGACCTGCTGGAGGCGACTGCGGGAGTGAAACGAGGCCGGGGACTGGCAGCGCCTGCACGAGCTGCTGCTGGCCGAACTGCGGGCGGCCGGCATACTGGATCTCTCCCGGGCGTCAGTCGACTCAAGCCATCTGCGGGCGATGATAGGTGGTGCGGCCACCGGCCCGTTCCCGGTGGACCGGGGCAAGACCGGCAGCAAGCACCACGTGATCGTCGATGCTCACGGCATCCCGCTGGCCACCACGCTGACCGGCGGCAACCGCAACGACGTGACCCATTTGATCCCACTGATCCGAGCGGTCCCGCCGATCCGAGGCAAACGCGGCCAACCGCTGCGCCGCCCGAAGCACCTCTACGCCGACCGCGGCTACGACCACGAGAGCTACCGCGACCAGGTCCGACGGTTCGAAATCACCCCGCACATCGCCCGGCGCGGCACCGAACACGGCTCTGGACTCGGCGCACACCGCTGGGTCGTGGAAGGCGCTATCGCACTACTGCACTGGTTCCACCGCCTATGCATCCGCTGGGAGATCCGCGACGACATCCACCAGGCCTTCATCACACTCGGTTGTGCCGTCATCTGCTGGCGACGTCTGAGGAGCCCGCTCTGATTCCAGGCCGAAGTAAGGTGGAATCCCGTGTCGCAACTAGCGCAAGGAGGCGGAATGCTCGCCAACTCGTCAGCGCTGGCGGCCGGAAGGCGTCATTCGGTCGGACGGCGCTGCGATGGAACCGTTATCGCCGTGGGCAATACCGCAGCCGCTGAATGTCGTGTCGAGCGATGGGAAGACGTCGTCGCGGTGGCAGCTGGCAACGTCCATACCGCGACGAACACGGGCAGGTCTCATACTGTGGGACTCCGGTCGGACGGCACGGTGCTGGCAACGGGGTGGAATGGCGATGGGCAATGTGATGTCGCCGGATGGCGAGGCGTTACGGCCGTGGCCGCAGGCTGGCGCCGCACGCTCGGGCTACTCGCGAATGGCCGCGTGCTAGCAGTTGGCCGGAGTTCAGAAGGACAGTGCGACATGGAATCCTGGCGCGACATGGTCGTCGTCTCGTGTGGTGACTGGCACTCGGTCGGCGTCCGGTCAGATGGTTCTGCACTGGCCGCGGGGAACAACCGACGAGGGCAGTGTGACGTTGAAGGATGGCGTGACCTGGCCGCCATCTCGGCCGGGTACCTCCATACCGTCGGCCTCAGATCCGACGGGCGGGCAGTAGCGACCGGAGACCGGGTAGCCGGGGCGTGCGAGGTCGATGAATGGGAAGACATCGTGGCGCTCGACGCGGGCAGCTACCACACCGTCGGGGTCACTGCGTCCGGGCGGGTCCTCGCAGTGGGTGACAACAGCTACGGACAGTGCGAAGTCGGCGATTGGCGCGACATCGTCGCCGTGGCGGCCGGTTCAACGCACACCCTCGGCTTGCGTGCCAACGGCACAGTCGTGGCCGCAGGGAACAATGATGACAGACAGTGCGAAGTCGATGCTTGGTCCGGAATCCAGCTTCCATAGGCCTCCGGGCTGCGCCAAGGCGAACTGACACGCCGTCATTCTCGATCCCCAGAGACCTCATTCTGATTCCAGTCCTTACCCTCACCGTCCTGCTCGCCGCCCACCGGCACCTCGCCATCCCTGGCGCCACCGCCCGCCGCCGGGGACGGCATCGCCGCACACCGGCAAAAGCCGACCGCTGAACACCCCGCTACTCACAAGGAAACTCACCCATGGCTGTCCGTACCTCCTTCCAAGTTGTCCACACCTGTGGACACACCGCGACGCACAACATGTCCGACCGGCCCGCCGACAAGCGCGCCTCCTTCGCCCGCTGGCTCGCCTCCAAGGACTGCACCGACTGCTGGAAGGCCGCCCGCGACAACGACAGCGCCAGCAAGGAGGAGTGGCTCGCCGCCAAGCGCGCCGCCGAGCAGCAGGCCGCCGCCGACTGGGCCGCCCAGTTCGAGATGCCGCCACTCGAAGGCCCCGCCAAGGCCCTGGACTGGGGCGAGCGCTCCCGTCATCAGCTGGTCACCGCCGCCTACACCGCGCTGGTCACCGAAGGCACCTGGGACGAGGCGGACTGGGCCGCGCTCGAAGAGAAGATCCGCACGATCACCCGCGCCGGGTGGTGGATCGACCAGCGGGATGCCGCAGGCACTGATCTTCCCGAGCTTCTCGACGCCGCCACCGAGGCCGACCGCGGCACGGAGAACCCCTTCCGCTAGATGGGCGGGGCACGGGGACGCCTTACAGGAGGTATCCCCATGCGAATGCGCACGTGCCGGGCGCGCTGCGCAGATACGAAGCGGCCCGGATGCCTCGTACGGTCGAGGTCCACCGGCCGTCAAGGCTGCACGCCAGAACTTTCCACCTCGCGGACGGTCCCCTGCATGCCGGACGCGATGTCCGGCTGGCAGCCCAACGGGACCTGGCGCACCTTGACTGCCTCTACGGTGACACTGTCCATTCGACGCACGATCTGGCCGCGGGTTGAGTTGCGGGAGCAAGTGTGGCTCCTCCATGCCTGCATCACACACCGACCTGTGAACTGCCGGGCGATGTCGGACCATATGGCTTGGGCAGCGCCCGCAAGGGGGGCTTCGAAGAACTGGTGACGCGCTTCGTGAAAGCGGCGACAATTGCCAATCAAGGCAGGTCAGTTACGGCAGACCGTGTCGACAAGTCGTATCGCCAGGCCCTGTCGAAGGGCAGCACACCCGGTCTCGACTTGGCACCGTCAGAGGCGCAGCGTTCGGGCGACAGCGAGACGGTGGCCGCAGGGTAGCGGCAGCCGCGCAAGCTTCCCGCAATGAGCACGCCGTTGACCGTGCGCCGTCCAGTCTGCGCGACCAGTCCCTCCACTTGCGCGGTGAACGTGAAAAGGACGCCGGACAGGGCCTCGCCATGGAACGGCTGCCCCAGGGCGGGAGGGGGGGGCTGGCCCCACCTGGAGGAGGGTGTTCAGCAGGCTCGTCCCGCACGGCCCTCTCCAGAAATGCTGGAACCCAGCAGATGCCGCTGGGTTCGCTGGGCTCTGATGGTGCACACCGGCATCCATCAGCATCCCCCAGCTTCCAGGAGCAAGCGCTGCTGGAAGTCTTTACTGTTTCCACAGGAGTTGACTCATGGGAGAGCAGACAGAACAGAGTTTTCGATCGACCGGGATGCGGGGCAGCGGTCGACACGCAGTCATGGCGGGCGCGGCTGCGGCGGTCATCTGCACGATGGTGCTGAGTGTGGTAGCTCCGCCCGCCGCGTCCGCGTCCTCCGCCCCCGGGCCTGATGCCGTACAGCAGGGCCTGAACGTCCTGGTACGTTCCGATGGCGTGCCGGGCGCGCTGGCGAGCGTGACGAACCGGGGTGGCCGCGCCCGCACCTACACCGCAGGGGTCGGGGACCGGGCCACCGGCGCGAAGGTGCCCCGGGACGGCCAGGTGCGGATCGGCAGCAACACCAAGCCCTTCACCGCCGTGGTCATGCTGCAACTGGTCGGCGAAGGAAAGATCCGCCTCGATGGCCCGGTCGAGACGTACCTGCCCGGTCTCGTGCGGGGCGAGGGGATAGACGGGCGCCGCATCACCGTGCGTCAGCTCCTGCAGCACACCAGCGGGCTTCCCGACTACGAGGATGATGTCACCGACGACATCCTTGAGCGCCGCTACCTCGAACCCCGCGACGCCCTGGATGTCGCACTGCGGCATGAAGCCGACTTCGCCCCCGGGACGAAGTGGGCGTACAGCAACACGAACTACCTGGTAGCCGGCCTGATCGTGCAGAGGGTCACCGGCCGCCCCCTCGCCGAAGAGATCGACAAGCGCGTCATCCGGCGCATCGGGCTGCGCCACACCTACTTCCCCGCCCCCGGTGAGACGACCATCCGGGAGCGTCACGCCAAGGGCTACCGCAAGGACGGCCCAGGCGCCCCTCTGCGCGACGTTACGGAGATCGACCCCTCCGCGGCCTGGGCGGCAGGCGCGATGGTCTCCACCACCTCCGACCTCAACCGCTTCTTCTCCGCGCTCCTGAACGGCCGCCTCCTACCGAAGGCACAGCTCGACCAGATGCGCACCACCGTCCCCATCGATACCACCAACAACGTCCGCTCCGGGTTGGGACTCATCAGCTGGACACTGTCATGCGGCGGGGTCTACTGGGGTCACAACGGAGGCATCCCAGGCTATGGGACCTGGGGCGGAGCCACCGACGACGGCCGCGCCGCCGAAGTCACGATGACCGTCGACCCGACCAGCGGCCCAGCGGCCATGGAGCGTGTAGCGAGCGTAGTGGACAAGGCCCTGTGCCGCTGAGTGCGGCGTACCCGAGAACGAGCTCCTCGGCGGATGTGAGGTCATCGAACACCTCTGACCTCCGCTCACCGTTCCGGGTACCACTGGCACACCAGCGGACGACGAAAGAAGGGGCACTGCCCCTTCGCCCCTTGGTATCGACGCAGGCCGTGAAGAGACCGTAATCGACCCCCATGCGCCCACACTGCGCCCACCATCCGCTGCGAAAGACTCCCTCTGGCCAGCGTGTTCACAGGTCAGAGGAAGCCTGGGCGATGTGGAGCCTAAAGCCTGTTGCCGAAAGATAGGTACGGGCAGGTTAGTACTCCAGCTGTAGTTCGTGATGATCCGTGGGGCAGGGTGGGGGCATGACTACGTACGACACGATGCCGTTCCACCTTGAGACCGAGCGGCTGATACTGCGGCCGTGGGCCGAGTCGGACGCCGCTGAGTTCTGCGCCCTCCTCTCCGAACGTGGCAAGGGGACCCCCACGGTTGAGCACATCCGGACGTCCATCGCCGAGGTGCTTACTACGACGGCGACTACGGGGATCGCCCTGTTGCCCATCCAGCGCCGCGACGAAGGCGACTTCATCGGCTACTGCGGGCTGATCATCGGCCGCTCCACCGTAGAGGAGCCCGAAATCGCGTATGAGCTGTTCCAGCGCGCGCGCACGGGCGTGGCTACGCCACTGAGGCGGCCAGCGCGGTGCTCGATGCCGCTATCGCGACCGGGCGGAAACGGCTCTGGTCGACCGTCGGTGCGTGGAACACACCGTCGCTTCGTGTCCTTGAGAAGCTTGGGTTCGAGCGGGATCACATTTCCACGGAAGACAACGGTGAAGTGGTCTGGCTCACACGCTCGTTGCCGTGACGCGGGAGCGCGCTCCCGGGGTTTCATGCTCCACATGATCGAGTGCGCTCCCGGCGGAGTGCCAGGCATGCCAAGTTCGATTAGTGATCCAGGTGTAGGTCGTGATCTTCATGTCTGGGCTGCGGCTTGGCGACGGTAATGGCTGGCCCGTGATCATGCCTGATGGCGGCGTCGCCAGTCGGACCAGGCAATCCGGTGAGCGAGGTCGTTCAGTGGCCGGACGACGATGGTGAGGAACAGGTGCTGGATCTCGTTGCAGGTCAGCGGGGCCAGGTCGTCCGAACCAGTGCGCCGTGCATGCTCGTCTGCGCGGACGACGGCGAGGAATGCGTGAGCAAGCATGGCGAGGATGACCCAGCGGCTCCAGGACGGGTAGCGGCGGACCTGATGCTCATCGAGTCCGGCCAGCCCCTTCCCGGCCTGGAAGGTTTCCTCCATCCGCCACCTGGATCCCGCCGTCCTGACCAGGGTGCGCAACGGAGCCGGCCTGGTGGAATGCAGCGGTAGCAGGCGAGTTCGCCGGTGGTGCGGTTGCGCCGGATTAGCAGCTGACGGTGGCCCGGCGTTGGGCCGGTGAGGTCGATGACGGCCCAGTCGTAGTAACGGTGACCCTTCGCGCCGGGGCCGGCGGGCAGCTTCTGCCGGGCCCGCTTCGGGAGCTTGCCGACCAGCCCGTCAGCGCGGAACCTTCCCGCACCGGTAACCCACTTCGGCCGAGCAGGAAACCGCTAGGACATAGCCCAGACCGCGTTTTTCTAGGGCCGCCCGCAGTTTCAGGTTGCCGCCGTATACTTCATCGCCCGTCACCCAGTCGATATGGTGCCCCGCGTCCAGGAACCGTTCGATCATCGTGCGGGCCAGCTCCGGCTTGGTCGCGAAGACGGTGTCCTCCGCCAGCCCGGTCGCCCGGCAGCGGTCCGGGTCCGAGGTCCATGGGCGTGGGACCTACACCGCGTGTCCCCGTGCCCCGGCGTAGACGAGATAGACGGCGACCTGGGAGTTCTCGATCCGGTCGGCGGTTCCGGTGTACTGGCGCTGGTCCCCTACGGTGCGGGTGCCTTTCTTCACGTCGCCGGTCTCGTCCACGACCAGGATCGCCTCCTCGTCGTGGAGATGCTCCACGACGTACTCGCGTACATCGTCACGCACCGCATCGGCGTCCCAAGACGCACGGCACAGCAACCCACCCCCGCACCGTTTCGAAGCGTGATCCACCTCGCGTTGATTGACCTCATGGCCCGCCGTCTCACCGGCGATGCCACCCTCAACTGGCGCGACACCTTCCCCGGGATCAAACACACCCCCAGGGCGAAACGCACAGTAAGACCTCAGGGGTGAATTTGTTGTGCGCGGTTGTAGAGGGTTTGGGCGGTAGTGTCGAGGTTGGCGGCGACCGAGTAGCGGTTCTTGTAATCGAGGTCGTCAGGCAGGTAGCCCCCCTGGGAGGTGACGCCGACGACGGTGCCCGTTGCGGTGGCAGGGTTGAAGCCAGCCAGATGGGGGCCACCGCTGGAGCCGCCGCTCTGGTCACTGCGAACGCCCCACTGACCCTTGAAGTCCTGGTCGTTGAACGACTGCGCTTTGCCACTGCTGTATCCCAGAAGCTGTCCCATATCCCAGGGCTTGCCATTCCACATTGCCGCGCTGTAACCGAAAGCATAGGCGGGCTGGCCGGTTTCCCTCTTGGTGTTAAACGCGATGCGCTGGCTACCGGTCACCTTGGCGATAGGGCGCCCGGTGGGAGCCTTGTTCATGACGAGCATGGCAAAGTCCTCAGTAGAACGATGCTGGGTGAAGTACCCGTCCGTGGTCACACTGGCGCGGACGGTGAATCCGCCTACCGGTTTCGTCCCGTCGAGGTAGCCGGGCACGAAGTACACATTCGTGTGCCACACATTGGGCTTGTCCTCCTCAAGGAAGCTGCTCAGACAGTGTGCGGCTGTCACTACGGTCGAGCCCGACGGACTGTCGACCACCGTTGCGGTGCAGCTCCCGTCACCTGCACCAGGGGCGGTATCGGGTGCGGTGAAGAAGAGACGGCCCACCGTGCGGTTCACCGCCCCATTCCGGGCCCAGGCATGTCCCGTGTTCGGGAAGAGAACACCGGGCGGCGGCATCTCCGTGATCGGGGGCGGCACTTCCCCGCGGCCGGCTGCACCCATGCGTTGCGGTGTCCAGTAGCTCTCGACAGCCCGCTGCTCCTGAACCGTCACTGCGCCCGGCTTCACCAACACCCTCGGTGCTGCTCCGTCTGACGCGGCATCGGCTTGAGCGAGTGGGGGGCCAGATGCCACCAGGACCGATGCCAGAGCCAGTACTGCCCCGACCCGGCGCAGCACGGCATACGGCCTGGTGGAGGACGGGCTGTTACCGGGACAAAGCTGAGGTATGCGTTTCATGGTGCCGCTTTCCGTTGGAGGGAGGGGTGACATGGAGGTGTCATGTGGCCCCTGAGACCAGGCCCGGCGTCGCGTCTTAGGTTCCGGGTGAGATGTGGAAAGTGCCGGTGTCATAGTCGCCGAAGCACAGAACGTCTCGCGGTGGTGGGGATGACGGTGACAAGGTCTTCGGTGGTTTCGGGCGTATCCCCTCCACCCCCCAATGGGCAGGCTTCGGCTCGCCCGGTTGTGACGGGTAGAGCAAAGCCTTCGCGGCCGCCAAGTCGTCGACGATGCCGGCCGTCTCCCACTGCGTGCCCGTCCACTGCTGGACCACTCGCGGGGCGTGGGCGTCGACATGCGCCCCGCGGTGCGGACCCTGGGTGAGCGGCACTGTTCGCAGCTTCCCCTTCGAGGCGGTCTGGCGCTCCTCGCGTCTGCGCGCCCAGTCCTCCAACGGCTCCTCGTGCATCGCAGCATGGTGGCGCAGTTGGGCCCGCGTCCGCCACCTTTGCCCGAC
The DNA here is from genome assembly GCF_030010595.1 of Streptomyces sp. CC224B. Classification (NCBI taxonomy): domain Bacteria; kingdom Bacillati; phylum Actinomycetota; class Actinomycetes; order Kitasatosporales; family Streptomycetaceae; genus Streptomyces; species Streptomyces sp. CC224B. Next base: position 61,710 of record NZ_JASCXL010000024.1, read on the forward strand.
ACCCTCGCGGCGACACAAGCTTCTCTTCGCGGCCATGGTGCGGCGTCCCCATCCCGTTCGGAAGGAACGCCATGAAGGCTCCAGCACTCTCCCGCCGCACCGCCGCCCTCCTCGTCAGCGCCGTCCTCGTCAGCGCGGGAACCGTCATCATCGCCTCGACCGCCGCGTTCGGTCACAGCATCACGCCCAACCGCGAATCGCCCCGTCGACCCGCCGCCCAGACGCCCGGCGCCCCGGAGCGCACCCGAGTGCGACCCACGACCTCGGAATCGAGCCGCCTGCTGTACGACTTCGAGTGCCATGGCTGGAGGTGGCTTCGCTGTCGTACCCCGGCAGTCGCCGGGGTTGCCTGCCGGCACGAGCGGTACCAGCGGGCACGGCAACCTCTTCGGTCGCACTGGCTGACCGCTGTCATAGCTCCCGGCTGTACGCCGCTGAGCACCGCTTCACGGAAGCAGGGGGCCTGTGATCAGGCCCGCTGCTTCTCGTATCTCTGCTACCCCTCGAACTCCTTGAGCGCCTTGTCCAGGATCGGCAGCTTGCTCGGGCAGCGCTTCTTGAAGAGGGCGCGGTAGGCGTCCTCCGCGGCCTTGTCAGCCCTGGCATCGGACAGCCCCTTGTCGGCCGCAAGGTTGCCGATGGTGATCAGATCAGCGCTGACCTCCGCCACTGCGGCAGCTTCGTCCTTCGGTTCGGAGCACATCTTCTTTGCGGACAGGCCCCGGACTTCGTCCTCGTTGATCCAGCCACCGTTGGCCTTCACTGCCTGGGCCACGAACGACTGCGCCGGGTCGGTCGACGTGCTCGTCTTACCATCACTCCCACTGCTTCCGCAAGCGGAAAGGGTGGCAGTAAGCCCGAGGGCGAGACTGGCAACGATGACGATCTTTCTTATGTGCATATGGTCAATCTAGCGACATATGCGACGTCCACCGCCTGACGGGCCCGGCGAACGTTGTCTGCGAGCATCATCTGCGTACCACCAGGTCAGCGCGAAATTAACCGCTCGACACGCATGCTGACCGGTCGCACTACCCGCTGACGCAGAGCCTGCCGTCCGGTGACCGAACCTCCACATGCAGTCCGCCATCCTCCAGGCCCTCGACGCCTGGGAGCAGTACTGGCACCAGGCTCAGGCCGCTAGTGGAGTACGCGTGGGTTCCTTCCATTGCGGGGTGGCAGGCGAAGTTCCTTCTCGGCAGGTGAACTGGGGTCGTCTTGAGGGGCACTCGAAGGCGCGAGATGTCTGCAGCAACTCGCAGAAATTGACCAGAGTCCTTAATCTGCGACCTTGTGTCCTGTGGGGCGCCTCACCAGGAGCACCCCCTCGTTCTCATCCCGCGCGTACGAGGCGCTACCCGTGCAGTCTGGTTGAGGAGTTCACCCGGCTCCGGCCGGCGCAGCATCCCAGATACCGCAAGAACATCCGCACACTCATGATCCTCATGTGCTGGCTCGGCTCCGGGACGGCCATCTTCGAACGCGACGTGCACAACCTGGCCCAGCTCGATCAGCATCTCGGTGCCAAACCCCTGGACGGCATACCGCCACCAGCGATGGCCCACCTCGACCAACCCTCACCTACTGGTCAGCCAACTGAGTGCGCTCGATCCCGACCACCCAGCCGTCAGCATGGGACTTCTAAGAGGGCGGTTCGTGGGTCTTTGAGTAATTCTGTCGTCGCCTGATGGTGTGAGTGCAGGCGGAATCCGCTGGCCCGGGGCCGGTGGTCTGTTGGGGTGGCGGGGTGAGTGAACCCAAGCCGTACCCGAGCGACTTATCGGGCGGGCAGTGGTCGTTGATCGAGCCGGTGATCACGGCGTGGAAGACCGGCACCGATCAGTCAGCGGCCACGAAGGCGCCTACGCGATGCGGGAGATCGTGAACGCGATCCTCTACCAGAGCCGGACCGGCTGCCAGTGGGCTACCTCCCGCACGACCTGCCGCCCAAGAACGCGACGTACTACTACTTCGCCGCCTGGCGGGACGACGGGACCGACCAGGTCATCCATGAGCTCCTGCGCTGCCAGGTCCGTGAGCGGGCTCGCCGATTAGAGGACCCGACCCTGGTGGTGCTGGACACGCAGAGTGTCCACGCGGCGGCCGGGGTCCCTGCCTCCACGACCGGCCGGGACGCCGGGAAACGGGTGCCGGGCGGTAAGCGGGGCCTGGCCGTGGACGTGCTCGGTCTGGTCATCGCCGTCACGATCCTCGCCGCGAGCGCCCACGACAACGCCGCGGGCATTGGCCTGCTCGAGCAGGTCACCCAGAACGGCGGCGGAACCGTCCGCAAGGCACTGGTCGACCAGGGCTTCAAGAACCAGGTCGCCGCCCACGGCACCCGCCTCGGCATCGACGTCGAGACCGTCGAACGCAACCCGCAGGAGTCGGGGTTCGTCCCGCAGCCGAAGAGGTGGGTGGTCGAGCAGACCTTCGGGATCCTGATACTGCACCGGCGCCTGGTCCGTGACTACGAGCACCGCCCGTCCTCGTCCGCCTCCCGCGTCTACTGGGCGATGACCCACGTCATGGCCCGCCGGCTCACCGGCGCGAACACTCCCACCGGGCGCGACCCGCAGGCGGTGGCCGGATGAACATCCAGCCCATGCTCGATGCGCTCGGCCTCCAAGAGGACGCCGCCCGGGCCATGGCCGACGACCTCCACACCCAGATCGGTGAACTCCGGGCTCGGCTGTGGGAGGCCGAGACCCATCTCGAGCACCTGACGATCACCCGGAAGACCGTCACCGCCCTCGCCGACCGGGTCCCCGCCCAGACGGCCTCGCCGGGCCTGCCCGAGCACCCGGACTACCCCCGCATCCTCGCCGTATTCAACGAGGCCGCCGGCCCGCTGAGGGCCCGTGACGTCTGCAAAGCCCTCGACCACGAACTGCTGCCGAAGAACATCGAAGGCACCCGCACCAAGCTGAAACGCCTGGTCAAGCTCGACATCCTGGCCGAGGTCGACACCGGCAGCTTCACCAGGAAGCAGTAGCCGACCGAAACCCTGCGACCAGCAGCCCTGCCCCATCCTCACCGGGAAACGGACATGGGTGTAGCTCTTCTGGGGATCAGCCCGGATCGGACAGGAAATCCTCGACAGCGGCGGCGAACTGGGCCGGAGCATCGTGGTGCACGACATGACCGGCAGGCAGCTCGGCGAGACGGGCCTTGCCGGCGCGACGGCTGATCATTTCGCTGGCATGGGCGGCCGCCAGCTCATCGCTGCGTGTTCCACGGATCAGCAGAGTGGAGCAGGCCACCGCCGTCCAGTCGTGCCAGTGGTCACCATTGAGCGCCTTCTGGGACGCCACCGTGTGCTCGATGTCGAACGAGAATCCCCAGCCGCCCTCCGACCGACGGAAGGAACACTCCAGATAGGGAGCCGTCGAGCCCAGCGCGGCCACCAGATCCTGGCGCAACGGCGCATGGCGGGGCAGGCGCAAGGTGAATGACCAGTCGCTGTCCACCACCGCGCCGATGTCCTCGACGATCAGCGCACGGACCCGATCCGGCTGCCGGGCAGCGTACTGGTATGCGTTCACTCCGCCCAGCGAGTGGCCCAGCACCGCCACCGGCCCGATGCCCAGATGCCGATGGAAGGCAGCGACATCAGCGACGTAGTCGTCCCGCTCGTAACACTGAGCACGATCGGACTCCCCGTGCCCGCGTTGATCGAGCGCGATCACCCTCCACCGCGGCGCCAACGCCTCAGCCAAAGGCGCGAACGCCGACGCCTCGTTGTAGTGCCCGTGCAGGGCCAAAAGCGGAGTACCCGGACCACCGAAGTCCAGATACGACAGTTTCCGTCCGCCGACCACGAAGAACTCACGCATGACGTGGATGCTATGCGGCAACACTGACACCCGATGGCTGACCAGCAGCCGACAGAGACCAGAACTGCCCTCTCAGTCAGAATGAGCTACACCCAACGGATATCACCTCACGAACCGCCCTCTCACGGCGACAAGATCGTGCCCCTCGCCGTACTACCTTGGTTCGTTCGGCATGGGGTTGCCCCAGCCTTCGCCGGCACCGGCACGGTACCCGTCCAGACGGAGGCCAGCATGCCCGCTGTGCACCACAACCTCACGATCCCCGACCACGAGATGCTGCGCGCCGAGGCCACGCGCGAGGTCCAGCAGGAGCTGAGCAAGATCGCCCGGCCCGACGACCAATTCAAGAGGGCGTGCGAGATCGTGCAGCAGGCCGACCTGGAGATCACCGCCCACTCCGAGAAGCGCAACCAGGCTGCGCTGTCGCTGTGGTTCTACGACGGGGTGCGCGGCCTGGAAACGGTCCTCGGCATCACACACAACGCGTATGTCGAGATGCGCCGCATCGCCCTGACCAGCGACCCGAAGGCGAACATCAACCCTGGTGGTGACCCCCGCGCCCGCATGACGCCCGAGCAGCGCATCGTGGCCGCCCAGCAGGCCGGTGTGCCGCGCTTGAACGCTGAGAAGGCCGCGCGGCTGCCGTCGCTCGCCGCCACGGTGTCGGTCGCCACCACCCGCAGGAAAGCCGCGATGCCGTTCCTCCAGGACGCCGCGCTGGCGCTGACCGAGGAGCCGTACGGCTGGTCCACGGAGCGCATCGGCAAGCTGGGCGATGTCACCCCGAAGTACGTGCGCGACGTGAAGAACGCGGCGGACAGGCGTCGCGGTCGTTGCCCCCCCGCCCCTGCCCGGCCCCGAAGTATCACCGGGGCCGGGTTTTCAGCCCCCGGTTCACCAGGGACCGCCGAGGCTTGAAAATCCGGCGCCGGTGAAACCGGCTACCGGTGCATCGGGTCCCGGCAGATAAGGCGCCCTTAAATACCCGACGATCCCCGGTTAGCGAAACCGGGGATCCTCCGGACCATTGTCCTTCCACCACCCCCGTGCCGTTCGTGGAAGAACCCCTGCTGTGCCCCAAGCCGCCCGCCCACCGTACGTTCCCGAGGACGTCCTCACGCCCGACAGGGATATGCCCCATGGCCACTTCCGGCCCGGTGACCAGGTCGTCGTCCTCAAGGGCGTGGCCGGCGGGGAGCTGTGGGGGGATGCCATGACGGTGGTGACCCCGTCCTGGCACACGCTCACCGACGAGGACGGCTGGCGACTGCGCGATCCCAACGGCGGGCAGCAGACCTTCGTCACCGCCCACCCTCGCTACCTGGTTCACCTCTCGCGGCGCTGCCCTGATTGCCTCATCTACCTGCGCGCCTTGGAGGACTACCTGATCCCGAAGTTCGCCGACGCGGGCACCGAGGTCGACTGCGGCTGGTACTCCACCACCGTGCTGAACCAGCTCGTGCACATCGCCGATGCCCGGGACGGCCGATGATCCCGCTCATCTGCGAGTCGCAGTTCTTCCCCTCCGTCTCGCTCTCCGCCGCCCTGGGCCGTCCGATCGCCGAACAGGACGTTCTGGGTGAACTCGTGGTGGCCAGCGCCTCCCTGGACTCCAGCATCGCCGAGGGCGGCCCCAAGGAGTGGATGTTCGCCGACTGGGAGGAGTACCTCCTCGCGCCGCAGTCCCTCCACCCCTACGCTGCCGGGCCGAACGGCCACGATCCCGAGATCTTCCACATGGCGGTCCGGCTGCACCCCGCCGACCGGGAACTGAGCCCGCCGGAGTGGGCGGAGATCGCCCAGCGGCTGACCCGCGTCACCGGCCTCGCACCCACCGGAGATGAACACGCATGCCGCTGGGTCGTCGCCCTGCAGGCCCGCCCCGGTCGACTCGATGTGATCGCCAACCCCATCCGCGACGACGGCACCCGGGCCCGACAGCCGTGGCCCGTGCACGAAGCTCTCCGCAACGAGTGCCGCCTGATCGAAGTTGACATGGGCCTTGTCTCCACCCAGCCTCGTGGCGGGCGCCCGCTGACCGCGCATGTTTTGCCTCAACACCTCGCCATGCCTAGGCCGGTGGCAGATCAGTCCCCGTCCGCGGTGGCCGCGCAGCTCGCCACGCTGATGTGCCAGCTCGCCGACGAGACCAGCGGCCCGATCGCCTCGGTGCGCAGCCTGGTTGAGCGGGCCGTCTACCGGCTGGAGGAGCTGCCCCACTCCTACGGCCCCGCAGCGGGACACCGGCTGGAGTGGATCGCCCGGCGCCTGTACGGCATCCAGCGGGATCTGGAAGCCGCCGCCGCGGATCTGCCCGGAGCCAACCAGCGCGTCGGCCTGACCACCCGCGCGCCTGCCGCACCTCACCCGGCGCCCGCGCGCCGTTCCCGCTGAGTACCGCGAGAAAGCCCTGCCCTTGGCCATCTCGGACCGCTACCTGCCCCCTGCAACGCGACGTGCACTCCGGCGAAGTCCTCGCCCGCGGCGGCGCCCCCGGAAGCGCACAGCATCCTGGAGCGCACCGGCTTCATCCCCGCCGTCCGCGTGCACGAGCACTACCACCGGCTGCCCACCGGCCTTGACGAGGCCGAGGAGGAACGTCTCGCCACCCGAGCCGTGGCGCGGCTGCGCGCCGTCCGGTACCACGTCGCCTGCGACGAGGCGTTCGAGACCGAACTGCGTGAACCGCACCGCCTCCCCCTCGGCGCCTCCACCGCCCACCAGACCGAACGCATCTGACAGGCGACCAGCACCGAAGAGATCGCGGACGCGCTGACCGATCTCACCGCCGTCCACGACGGCGTCCTGGCCGCCCTCGACGATGTCCTCGCGGCAACGACCGAATTCCACCTATGCCTTGGCGGACCATCCGACATCGTTACCGCCTCCCGGCTGCGCCACCGCGTCGAAGGCCGCCTGGACGTCATCCGAGCGGACCTGGCCGCCGTCCACGCCGACCTTGCGAGCCGCACCCGCAGCGCAGCGTGCGCAGCGCAGAAGTCGGCCCGAGAGAGCGCGAAGCCTCCGCCGTCTGCGGCTACCCGCCCCGTCCCGGACCACCACAACACCCAACTCGCAGCCCGCTGCCCCGGCCCCTGCCGGGCGGCGGCGCTGACCACCATCCCCGAGGAACTCATGCACGATCCCACCCCTGATCTCGCGTCCTTCGCCACCGCTCTCGCCGACGAACTCCCCGGCAACTGGAGCAGTGAGCACCTGAGGCACGCGCAGTACCCCGACCAGTTCGACCGCGCCGAACACGTCTGGGACATGAACCTGGTCACCCACGCCATCGCCGAGCACGTCCTGGACCAGGACGCCGTCCTCACCCGCGACGACGGCGCACGCCTGTACGTCATCACGCGCCCCCGCAGAGGCGAGGAATTTCTCGTCGGCGCCATCGCCCCGGCCGACATCCCTGCCGAAGCCTTCCGTTCAGTGCGCGAGCCCGACGGGATCGTCGTCCCCGACGATCCGGTCCAGGCCGCTGCGGATATCACCGCCAACCTGCTCCCCCGCTACGACAAGGCCCTCATCCAGGTCCGCGACAACGCCGCCCGCCTCGCCCCGGCGCCGCCGCCGGAACTCGTGGTGATCACTTTGAGCGGCCGGGACTTCCACGTCTCCAAGCCGGACCGGGCCGATGCCGTCAAGGTGCTCCTCGACCAGGGCTGCGTGTACGACAAGGACCAGGACGCCTTCGTGCTGCCCGGCGGGGACACCGCCGCGCAGGCAGCCGCCATCCAGAACGCCGCAGCACAGCTGACCCAGCTCGGCGTCGGCCTCACCGTCCAGCCCCTGCGGACCTCCCCCGCTCTGAACACGGTGCCCGTCGCGGCCCCGCACCAGACAGCAGCATCCGCGGTCCGTACGCGATGAGCAACTCGGAAGACGGCAAGCCGACGTCGCCTGTCCGGCGGCGATAGCCCGCAGATGAAGAGAGAAGCTCTCCTCCGGGGCAACAGAGCCGACGACGAGCAGCGGCTGACCGCGCCGTTCCGCTGCTGACCGGCGCCGGATACCGCATCGCCATCGACACCGTCTTTGGGGGCACCGCCTCCCAAGCCGCCCGTGCCGCTACCCAGCCTCCGCCACCGGCCACGGCCCCGGCGACACCACTCGCCGCGGGAGGCCACCGCTCCCGCCGCTCCCCGCGACCGCCCTGGCTGGCCCCCACTGCGGGGGCCAGCCCCGCCGCCCGGAGGGACCGCACATCCCCGCGCCCGACCGCACACCCCCACCCATCACCGCCAGCAGAAACCCGCGCCTGGCCGCTGCCTTGTTCCGCCGCTACCTGCGCGCCGTCGCTGTCGGCAGCCGCGAACGCTCCGTCCCCCTGGCCGGCGGCCAGCCAGAGGGCGTCCTCAGCGAAGCCCGCCGCCTCGGCCGACGCAGCTGACCGTCCCTTTTTCTTCGTCCACAGGAGGCCCATGACCGACCTGTCGTCCTACCCCGTACGCCTCGCCGAGGACATCGCCCACCTCATCAAGACCCTGGACGACCACCTCGACCGGGCCACCCCGCACCAGGCAGCCGAGATCCTCGGCGTCGTCCTCGACACCGAGCAAGGCATCCTGACCCGGGTCACCGATCTGGTCGGCACCGGATCCCGGTTCGCCCAGAACCAGGCCCACCGCGGGATGCTCCCGCCCGAGGTCTGGCTCGCGATGGGCCGTGCCTCCAACGAACTGCACAGCGTCGGCATGGATCTTGACGAGCACGCCGATGCCCTCAAGCAGCTCGGGACACCGCCCACCACGGCAAGCACTCTGCCGCCCCAGCCCGTCGCCTCCGCCATGGTCGTCCGGAGGAGCCGGTGAAACAGCAGCAGCGGACCGGCTGGAGCCCCGGCGCCCAGCAAGCCGAACAGCACTACCTGGTCGAGCCCCGCTACCTCGCCGGCGGCGGCGACATCCGCTACGTCAGCGAGTTCCTGCGCGCCTCCGGCTGGAACGACAAGTCCAAGACCGGCGGGCCACTGGTCTTCGACAGCCCGGACAAGTCCGTCCGCATCGGATACGACCCCTTCACCCAGCCCGGCGGCTGGACGATCTCCGGAAAGGCCGGCCCCGGCCAGGAAGCCTGGCACGCGACCTTCACCCGCCAGACGCCCGTGGAGATCATCGCCGGGTTCACCGACGCGCTCACCCGCCCCCGCTCCGCGCACGCCCCCAACGCCTGGGCACCATTGCAGGAACAGCGCTGGAAGACCGAGCAGGGCCAGCACTTCACCGCCATGAGCCCCGACGGCGGCGCCTGGATGCAGTTCCACCAGTCCAAGCCCGGCGAAGCGCTGTGGTGGGCCGGAGCCCGCAACGAGCACGGCCGGATCTGGGACGCCTCCTTCACCGCCTCCACGCCGACGCACCTCGTCCAGGCGTTCAGCACCGCGCTGGCCGACCCGCAGCAGGTCATGCGCCCGCGCGGCCACGTGCCGCCCTCCACCCGCATCCGCACCACCTCCGTCTCCGTGCGGCCCGAGGAGCTGTCCGCCTGGCAGCAGGCCCGTGTCCGAGCCGCCCGCACCGCCACCTGGGCCCGCAACTCCTGGGCCTCCACCCGGCCCCGACACCAGACGCCCACCGCCGGCCCGTACGCCCAGGCAGGCTCCCGCGCCCGCCACTGACCGGCTGCCCCCTCGCCTCGTACCGAAAGCCCACGCCTTGCCCCACCACCCACCTGATGCCCCCACCCCCCAGCAGGTCCGTCAAGCCACGAGCACCCCCGCCGATCTCGCCGCCTACCTGCGGACGCACCCCCCGCTCGACGACGTCCTGCCGCTGCTCGATGAGGACGACGGCGTCCCGATCCTGCTCGGCAATGCCCTGCGCTGCACCGAGCACCTCGTCGGCCAGCAGGCCGCGTTCCCCGTGCCCGACGAAACCCGCCTGATCATGGAAGCCTTCCGTGAAGCCGCCCAGGAGGTCACGGACTGGCACGTTCTGCACTGGGACGTACAGCGGCTGCATACGCAGACCGGCGCCCCGGAGTGACGCCCGACCCCTACCTGCCCACCCGCGCCAACTTTCCGCACGGCACCATCTGGTTCGAGACTCAGCCCCGCCACCTGGCCGGGCGCGGCGACCCGCGGCACATCACCCAGGCACTGCGGACCGCAGGCTGGGCGAACCGCTCCGACCCCGACTTCCCCCACGTCCTGCTGGTCAGCCCCGCCTACCGGCACACCGTGGTGCTGGAGCCCGACCCCGAGCCCTCCGGGGCATGGTGGCGCATCCGCGGCCAGGAAGAAGACGGCCGGCGCTGGTACACCGAGTTCGGCGCGCACACCCCCGTGGAGATCCTCGCCCACCTCACCGACGCGCTGCTCCAGCCCGCTCCCGAGAAGACGCCGCCGATCTGGTCGCCGCTGACCGCGGCGGGCTGGTCCTACCAGCGCGACGGACACGGCAACGAACTCGCGCGCCACCCCGACGGCATCCTCAGCCTGGAGCGGTGGTCCGTCGAGCCGGGCGAGACCTTCCACTGGCGGGCCCAGGCCGCCGTGCCAGGCGGCGGCGGTGGCCTTCACCGGATCTGGCACGCCTACCTCGACGAGCAGATGCCGCCCCACCTGATCGCCGCATTCACCACTGCCCTGACCGACACCAAGCCCGTGCAGCGCGCGATGTACGACGTGCCGCACTCCCACCTGGTCACCCAGGAGCAGCGCGGCCCGCAGGGCGAGCAGCTCGCCGACGCGCCCCAGGTGCGGCTCAAAGCGATGCGTGCCGCCGCGCGCAAGGCCCGCCGCACGGCCGCACTCACCACGGGCTCACCGGCGCCCCGCGCCACACCGGCCGCTGCGGCCCCCGGCCGGGCCCGCTGAACGAGCCGGGCGGCAGTACTCCCGCCCGGCTCACCGCCCCCCTCTTGTTTTCATCCTTCGTCTGAGAGCGCTCTTGTCCCCAACTGCCCACGCCCCCGATGAGATTCACCGCGAGCGCCTGCACCAGCTCGCCAACTTCCTGCGCGAGAGCGAGGAGATCCTCGCCGACTTCGACGCCTGGCGCGAGGAGCACAGCGACCTCGACGGCTGGCCCCTCGACGACGACGAGCACAGCCGTCGTGCCGTCAAACGCGACGCGGACACCTGGCGGTCCTTCAACCGCGTCCGCTCCTTCGCCAAGGAACTGCTGGCCACCGCCGAGGTACAAGTGCAGCAGCTCAACCCCGCGCACCTCCAGTCCCGCTGGCCCTGGCAACTCGGCGTCCTCAACTACGCCCTCAAGCAGCTCGGCGCGCTGCAGCAGGAATGGCTCGAAGCCCGTGACGCACTGCCCCCGACCGCCCGGCCGGGCAGCTTCGCGTACGACGACGCGCTCGCCGAGCGCAACGAGGAAGCCTGGTCCTACCTCGACGACTGGGCCAGCCACGGCAAGGCTCTCCTCGAAATCCAGACCGCCGCGCAGGACCTCCCGCCCCGCTCACCGGCCTTGACCTCAGCCCAGGCGCACGTCCGCCCGGCGGCCCCGGCCGCGGCGCCGTCCGCTGTGGCCCGCAGGTGACCGGCGTGCCGCACGACATCGACATCGCGCTGGTCGCGCCCCGCTACCTCGCCGGCCTCGGCGACCCGACCTGGGTGACCGTTCCGCTCCACCGCGCCTGCCGCTGGAGCACCGCCAAGGACCCGCTCGTGCCCCGGGTCATCCTGACCAGCCCGGACCAGCTCGCCCAGCTGCGCATCGCCCCGGATCCGGACCCGGCCGAACCGTGGTGGACCCTGCGTCACGCACATCACGGCGACCAGCGGGCCTGGTCGGCCACCTTCGACGCCCACACACCGGTCGAGATCATCGCCGCGGTCACCGACGCCCTCACCGACCCCGCCACACCACCGGTCGCACCCGACGACCCCTACGAGACGCTGCGCGCGGCAGGCTGGCACGCTCCCCGCCACCACGACGGTCGCACCTCGATCGAGAGCATGATCTCTCCCGACGGTCTGGCCCGCGTCGCCGGTCTCGTCCATGAACACCGCACCACCAGATGGGTCGTCGAGACGTCCGTACCACACCTCCCCACGCTCTGGCGCGCCTACATGGACAACAACACCCCGCCCCACCTGGTCTCCGCGCTCTTCGGAGCGCTGGCCGACGAGACACCCCTCGTCCGCGAACTGCACCGCGTCCCGCACCTGGCAGCCACCCACGGCCGCACCACCACCGGCCGGGTGAGCGCCGAGAGCGTCGCCTTCGCGCTGGAGCACCGCACCACCGCCCTGGCCCAGCGCAGCACCCCGACGCCACCGGTCACACCCACCCCCGGACCACACGTGCGAAAACAGCGCCGGGCCCGCTGACCGGCTGACACCCCGCTCACCTCTGGAACCGCCCTCTTGCCCCAGCCCTCCCCCAGCCAGTCCACCGACGCCACGGACATCGCCTTCAAGATCCTTCTTGGGGCCATCGCCATCGCGGTCCCCCTGTCCAATCTCGCCTGGCTCGGCGGGCAGATCACCGCCTGGGCCACCGACTCCGGGCCCGACGCCCCCTACCAGCCCGTTCAGGCCCTCCTGCACCCCGACCAGCTCTGGCCGGACCTGGGAGAAACGTCCCTGCTGGTCGGCGCGCGCATCCTGCCCGGCGCCGTGCTGCTCGCCCTCGGTATCACCGCCGCCGTGCCCTACCAGCGGCACAAGGGCACCGGCGGCGGGCGCAAGAAGCGCATCGACGGCATGGCCAAGCGCACCGACATCGAGCCGCTGTTGTCCAAGGCGATCACCTCCAAGGCCCGCTCGCTGCGCCCGAGCCTCAAAGACGCCAAGCACATCGACGCCAACGACACCGGCATCCTCCTCGGCAACCTCCAGGGGACGAAGTGCGAGGTGCGCATGGGGTACGAGGACGTCGCCGTTGCGATCATGGCGCCGCGCTCCGGCAAGACCACCTCCCTGGCGATCCCCTCCATCCTCAACGCGCCCGGCCCGGTGCTGCTGACCTCCAACAAGGCAGCGGGCGATGCTTTTACCGCCACGCTCGACGCGCGGGCGGCCGTCGGCCGGACCTGGTCGATGGACCCGCAGCAGATCGCGCACGCCGAGCGCACCATGTGGTGGAACCCGCTGGCCACCGCCAAGACCCTCGACGGGGCGGGCAGGCTCGCCGGGCACTTCCTCGCCGCCTCGGTCGACGCCTCCCAACAGGGCGACTTCTGGTCGAAGGCCGGATCCAACATCCTCTCCCAGTTGTTCCTCGCCGCTGCTCTGGACGAGCGCCCCATCACCGACGTGATGCAGTGGCTGGCCTTCCCCGCCGACCGCACCCCGCTCGATATCCTGCGCGACCACGGCTTCACCGCGGTCGCCTCCCAGCTCAAGGGCACCGTCGAAGGGCCGCCGGAGACCCGCGACGGCATCTACGAGACCGCCCGGCAGTACGCCGCCGCGCTGCTGAACTCGGAGATCGCCGCCTGGGTGACGCCGCAGAAGGATGTCGAGGAGTTCCGGCCGGAGGCGTTCGTCACCTCGACCGACACCTTGTACCTGCTCTCCAAGGACGGCGGCGGCGGAGCCAGCGCCCTGATCGCCGCGTGCGCGGACTCGGTGATGCGGGCCGCGACCGCCCAGGCCGAGCGCGCCGGCGGGCGCCTGGATCCGCCGATGCTGGCGATCCTGGATGAGGCCGCGAACGTGTGCAAGATCAGCGACCTGCCAGACCTGTACTCCCACCTCGGCAGCCGCGGGATCATCCCGATCACGATCCTGCAGTCCTACCGCCAGGGCCAGAAGGTGTGGGGGGACGCGGGCATGGACGCCATGTGGTCCGCCTCCACGATCAAGGTGATCGGGTCCGGGATCGACGACCCCGACTTCGCCGACAAACTCTCCCGCCTGATCGGCGACCACGACGTCGAGACCACCTCCACCTCGCACTCGGAGTCGGGCAAGAGCACCTCGGTGTCGATGCGGCAGGAGCGGATCCTGGCCGCCGACGCCATCCGCGCCCTGCCCAAGGGCACCGCCCTGTGCTTCGCGACCGGCATGCGCGCCGCCATGCTCGACCTGCGCCCCTGGTATCTCGAGCCCGGCGCCGACGAGCTGTCCGCCGCCTCCGCCCGCGCGTCCAAGGGCATCACCGAGCGGGCCGTCGCCAAGGCCACCCCGAAGCAGTCCGACTTCGACACCGCCGCGTAGAACCCGCCTTCTCCCTCGTTCAGCTCGGCGCGACCCGCCGCCCATCCCGCACCGACCGTCAGCACACCTGGAACCGCCTATGACACAGATCCACGATGTCCCCGACGACTGGAACCCCCGCCACCGTTGCTGTCTGGAGTGCGGCAACAGCGAGCCCGAAGTCACGCTGCGGGCCATTACCCACACCGCAACGGACCAGCAGGCTCTCGCCTGCACCAGGCACATCGCGGACGTTGCCGCCGTCCTCGACTCCTTCGCAGCGGCGCCGAACACTCCAGCCGAGCAGCCGCCGAAGCCCGCTACCGCGCCGGCGCCGTCCTCGGTAACCGCCCCTCGGCACCGCTCCCGGACATGACCCACCCTCCCGCCGCTGAGCTGCTGTTCGAGGTGCCGCCACCGCCAACGCCCGTCGAGCGTCTGCTTGCCCTCGCCGACCGCTACACCCAGCACAACGATCTGCTCGACCTCGTGCTCGCCGACAACGCCGAGCCCGATCCGGCAACGCACGTCACCTCCGCGCAGCAGCTGACCTCCGAAACGCTGTACGCCATCAAGGCGGTCGACGACCAACAGCTTTACGAGAGCGCGGACTTGTCCGACGCCATGGTCCGGCTCAGACAGCTCGCCTACCTCAGCACGGCATCCGAAGCCGAACGCCCGCAACTGGCGCGCGAGCTGACCGCGCTGGCCCCCGAGGCCGTCCTGGACAGCGCGACGCGCGTGGCCGGTGAGATGCGGCGACGGCGCTGGAGCAACGCCGCAGTGCCCGATGCATCATTCTCCGACGCGCAGCACACGGCTCTGCACGAGATCGCCCGCGGCCACGTTGTGGTCACCGGCTCCGCAGACCGGCGGTACGTCCATCACCGCACGGCACGCCTCCTGATCAGCACGCTGCGGTCCCTGGAAGCCAAGGACCTCATCGCGCGGAAGGCCAAGTCCGCCGCCCCCGCATACATCGGGGGACCACCGCAGGACCGCGTGCACCTCACGCCCGCCGGCGTCACGGCCCTGGCCACCGTCCTCGCCCTGCCCCCAGCCGCCACGGCGGGCCCCTCCCGTGGGCCCGCGCCCCGTACGCGGACGGCCGCCCGAGGCCGCTGAACCCCTCCCGGAGCCCCATGCCCCCACCCGGCCTGAACGAACAGTCACAGCAACTCCGCTCCCTAGCCCAGAGCTTCGAGGAACTCCACGACCGCGTGCTCGACCTCTCCTACACCCCTGGCACCGACGCGCTACACACGATCACTCCGCTTCTGCTCGCGGCCCAGGAGCTGACCGCGACCGCGCTCGGGCACCTGACGGCCCTGGGCGACAGCACGTACACCAGCATCACCGGCAGCCGCGCCGCGCTGGAGGCCCTGTCCGCCACCGTCGCTGGCGCATCCCTGGCCTGCACCGACCTCGCCGAGGCCCTCTCCGCCAATCCGTACGAGGGCGCGCCCTTCGACGGATCCCCGGCTGACGATGCCCAGGCCCGCGCGGCACGCCACACCGAGGCCATCCCCCGCATGAACAGCCACCTCAAGGACGCCGCCCACCAGCTCGATGTGGGGGCGGCTGCCTGTCACTACCTCGCCACCAGCATCAGCCGCAGCCTGCCAACCGCGTCATCCCACCCGCCACAAGCCGTGGCCAGGCTCAATGCCACCCAGCACGCGGCGCTGAAGTCGCTGGCTCAGGGCGGTGGACAGCTCTGCGAAGGTACCCGCAAGGGCGTGGCCCGAGTCATGGCCCACGACGGGTCCCCCATCACCGTCGCCACCTTCCGGGCCCTCGTCAAGCGCGGCCTCGTCACCACCGACACCAGCAAGTCGCTGCTCGTCGGCCAGGACATCACGGTCACCGAGCAGGGGCAGCGCGCCCTCGCCCAGTTCCGCCCCACCGGCACCCTCACCACCACAGCGATGCCGGCACCCAGACCCACCGCGACTGCGGGCGTGCGCCGGTGACGGAATGCACCTTCGAAGGTTCACACCGGCTCTTCGCTACGAGCACGGTGCGCGAACTCGCCGACGGCATCGGCCGGTTCCCCGCACCGGCACGCGCCGCCCTGGCCGTCACACCGGTGCTCGCGCTACCCGCCTCGCCGTCCCCGGCAGCCCTGCGGCGCTGAGCCTTCCTTTCTCCCCAACCTCATTCCCCATGGACGCACCATTTCCGAATCTCCCGCCTTCCGGTGCATTTCTCTAGGCGCTGGAGTGCAATCCAGCGCCATGCTCGCCCTGTCCGCAAAGGGCATCCTCCCCAAGGTCGATTACGCGATATTCGCCGATACCGGATGGGAACCGCAGAACGTTTATCGGCATCTTGACCGACTGCAGCGCGAGATAGCCGCTCCGGCCGGAATCTCTGTCCTGCGCGTCTCTTCCGGGAACATCAGAGAGGACGCACTCGACCCCGATCACCGCTTCGCCTCCATGCCGCTCTACATACTGAACAAGGACGGCAAGCCTGGGATGACCAGGCGCCAATGTACTGGTGAGTACAAAATTAAGCCATTGAAGAAGCAGGTGCGTCAGCTCCTCGGCTACCCCTATCCGGCGCGCATCCCCAGAGATGTCTTCGTTGAGCAGTGGGTCGGCATCTCGACGGATGAATTCCACCGGGCCAAGGACTCGGACGTCAAATACATGCTCAACCGGCATCCGCTCATCGACATGGGCTGGTCAAGAGCCGACTGCGTCCGGTACCTGACGTCACTCGGGCTGACCGACACCCCGAAATCAAGTTGCCTTGGATGTCCCTTTCACGGAAACGCGCAGTGGAGATCCATCCGGGACTCCTCGCCGCAGGAGTGGGCGGATGTGGTGGCCTTCGACGCGGCCATCCGGCAAGGCAACGCCCGCGCCAACGCCACCGGCAACCGGCTGCTGGGCGAGGCGTTCCTGCACCGCTCGCGCGTGCCGCTCGACCAGGCGCCGATCGACCATGTCACCGCCGCCGAATGGGCCGCCCTGCAGCAGGAACTCGGCGACGCCGAAGCGGACGCCCAGACCTTGGAAGAGGGCGTCATCGACGGCTGCTCCCCGTGGGCCTGCCGCGGTGAAGTCGAGCCGGTTCCAGGCGATTTCGGGCTGGCCTCTTGATACTTGATCTGTTCGCTGGCCCCGGGGGATGGAGCCAGGCCCTGACCTTGCTCGGTGTACGGGACGTGGGCCTGGAATGGGACGAGTGGGCGTGCAAAACCCGGGTGGCTGCAGGGCAGTTGACGATCCGCACTGATGTCGCGGCCTACCCCCTGTGGCCGTTCTTCGGCAGGATCACTGGGCTGATCGCGAGCCCGCCGTGTCAGGCATGGTCGATGGCCGGCAAGCGCCTCGGGCTCGTCGACCAGCCCTTGGTGCACCAGGCCGTGGCCGACCTCGCCACCGGCCGCGATACCCGCGCACAGCTGCATGCCTCCTGCCGCGATCCACGCTCCCTGCTCGCCGCCGAACCCATGCGCTACCTGCGCGCCCTGCACCAGCACGGCCAGCCGGAGTGGGTCGCGATGGAAGAAGTCCCCGACGTCCTGCCCCTGTGGCGCCAGTACGCCGCCATCCTGCGCACCTGGGGGTACTCGGCCTGGACAGGGATCTTGAACGCGGCCGACTACGGCGTGCCGCAGACCAGGCGGCGGGCGATCCTGCTCGCCTCCCACGCCCGTACCGCCGAGCCTCCGCCGCCCACGCACGCCAAACTCGCCGAGCCCGAGTCGCTGTTCGGGCCGGGCCGCGCCCGCTGGGTCTCCATGGCCGAGGCCCTCGGTTGGGGCGCCACCGACCGCCCCGTACCGACCGTGTGCGCCGGGGGCGGCCCCGGGGGCGGGCCCGAGCCGTTCCCCTCCGGCTCCCGCAAGACCCTCAGCGACGCCCGTGACCGCGGCACCTGGAAGCCGCACCCGCCCGCCAACTCGGCCGGCTCTGTGGCGGATGGCCGGGCAGCGAAAGCCCTCCACGCCGAACACCCCGCCGCGCAGGCGACGCCCACGGCATGGCGCTGGAGCCTGCGCAGCAACAACCAGGCCAACGCCACCGTCCGCACGATCGATGAGCCGGCCGGGACCTTGTTCTTCGGACACCGGGCCAACGAGTGCGTGTGGCAGGCGGAGCCGGTCGCCACCACGCCGCCGGGCCCTCTCCCGGCCCCGGATCCGATCCGGATCACCGCCGCCGAGGCCGGGATCCTGCAGACCTTCCCCGCCGACTATCCCTGGCAGGGCAACAAGGGCCAGGTCTTCAGCCAGGTCGGTAACGCCGTCCCGCCCCGGCTCGCAGCCCACCTGCTGGCACCGCACCTCGGCAAGACCCTCACCCCCGACGACTTCACCCTGGCCGCCTGATGCCCCCTCCCTCCACCGACGACGAAAACGACGACCTCGACGCCCTTCCCTCGCCCCCACCGGTGCACTACGCCGAACAATGCCTGCTCGGCGCACTTCTGCTGGACCCCCACCGCCTCGACGAGATCGGCCCACTGGAGCCGGGCCACTTCTCCAGCCACACGTACGGCGAGCTGTTCCGCGCCATGCGCTCGGCACCGGCCCCCAAGGCCGAGCAGCACCGCGCGAGCCCGGCCTGGCTGAACACCGTCCTGGACGCAGCCCGGCCTCATGCTCCGGGGCTGACCGCCTCCTACCTGCACACCCTCATCCAGCTCTGCTCGTGGCCGAGCCACGCGGCCGCGTACGCTTGGATGATCCGCGCCGACCACGCCCGCCGCAGCCTGCGCCTGCACGCCGAGCGCCTGGCCCAGACCGCGACGGACACCACCCTGCCCCACCGCGCGCAGGCCACCGTCCAGCAGGCCGATGCCCTCGCCCAGTTCCTGGACGACCTCTCCGGCCGCTTCGCCCCGCACCCCGGCTCCCTGCCGCGCACCGCCCTGCCGCCGGCACCCGCCAGGGACACCGCCAAGGAAGCCCTCGACGAAGAACGCCTCCTGATCGCCACCGCGACCGCGCACCCCGCCGACACCGGCCAGATGCGCTGGCTCGTACCCGAGGACTTCGCGCTCCCCCTGCACGCGGCGCTATGGCAGTGCCTCACCTCCCTCGCCCATCGCGGCGACCCTGTCGACCCGATCACCATGCTCTGGGAAGCCCAGCACCACGGCCTCCTCACCCACGGGACCACTTCCACAGACCTGCTGGCCCTGCTGTCCACGCCGGTCGCCTCCCCCGAGCACTGGGGCGAGAAGGTCCTTGAGCGCGCCTTGCTCAGCCGCGCGCAGACCGCCGCCCTCAGCATCGCCGCCCTCACCGACGACCCGGCCAACAGCTCCCACCAGCTGATCACCGGCAGCCGACGGGCGCTGGCCGAGCTGACCGCCGTGCGCTCCCGCTGGCACCAAGCCACCGCCCCGGCCACGCCACGCACCGCCCACCCAGCCCGCACCCCAGCAGCCCCCCGGGCCGGGCCAACCCCGCGTTCCGCCCCGCTCCCCGTCCGAGCCACCCGCTAGAAACCCCGGCCCGGGCCGACCTCCGCATCGGCCCGGACCGGTGAAACGAGCCCCCTATGCCCGGCACCGCGCCCGACGCTCACGTTCGCCTCGCCCTGCACCCCCTGCACCCCAGCGCCGTCGTCGCCACCCTCACCGGCAGCAAACTGCACACCGCCCGCGCCACCCTCACCTCGGAAGGCTTCCGACCGGCCGGCGACGACACGATGCTCCTCGTCCGTATCGACCACGAGGAGCCCTACTACGCCAACATCGCCGCCGACCTCCTGCGCGACGCCGGCATCCCCGTGGACATCACCGATCAGCTGCAGGAAGAGATCGCCACTGAGTGGACCTGGGCCCACCACCCCATGACCTGGCTGGACCGCGACGAAATCCGCCTCGTGTCCGCCGAAGCCCAGAAGATCCACGACGACATCGCCGCCGGGTACCTCACCATCCACCAGCACGCCCACGACGGCCACACCACCGTCGCCGTCGGCACCTACCAGCACGCCAACAGTGTCCACCTCCACGGCCAGGACCACCTGCGCGTCGTCAGCGGCACCTATGACACCCCCAAGGGAGCCATCGCCGACTTCGAGCGCCTGTACGGCGATGCCATCCGAACCGGCCCCGCACCGGCCACCGAAACCGAACAGCAGGCTGCCCAGGCCCTCGCCGCCCTGTCGGCCGGACCGGCCGCCCGCAACGCCCCCGTGGAACCGCAGGCGACGACCGAACGGGTGCCGGTGTACGCGGCCGACCCTGGTGACCACGAGGCTCTGCTGGACAAGTTTCTTGAAGAACAGGACGAGTGGGAGAAGTACCGCACCTGGGAGGACTCCACCGCCGTCGCGAATCACGAGTCCCTGACTCTGCGCGCGGTCTTCGACCACGATGCCGAAGGCCGTGGCACGAAGTGGACCTTCGCGGCCTACGAGACGCCGGTCAGCGACCGACTGTGGCACGGCACGGCCACCGCGTCCACGCCCACCGCGATCGTGAGCGCTCTGCTCGACGCGATGGCCACCGAGAACGCCTGGGGCAGCGGCCTCTCCCCCACCGCTCCCGAGGCCGCCATCACCGAGGCGACCAGTCCGCTCGCCGACGCGGACTGGAAGCACACCGTCGACGGGCGCTACATCACCTGGAAGACCCCCGGCCCCCAAGAAGGGGGCGTCCAGTTCGACACCTTCGCCGCCCAGAAGGCCGACGGCCCGCTTCCCAGCTGGACCATCTGGGGCGGCCACGCCGTCCACCAACCGGCTTGGGCACTCCAGCTGTCCGCGAAGGCCCCAGCAGTCCTGGTGCAGTACCTCGCCTTCGAGATGGCCGAGGGACAAGGCACCCGCCTCGTACGACCAGCGGCTGATGGTCCAGCGCTCCGCACCGCGCAGGCCCCTCCTACCGTGGCAGCTTCACCACCAGCCGCGCTTCCCGGGCGGAGCCGGTGAACCCCGACCCCTGAGCGGACGACCTGCTCTGGGTGGGCTTCGGCACCCTGACAGTGTTCAGGACGCTCTGCTTCTTCCTGTCGTGGCAGCTGATCGGCCGCCTGCGCTCGGTCATGAGCAGCATCGCCGTGGAAGGCCGCTGTGGCTTCGTAACCGAGAGCGGGGATCGTTTCGAGGTGCCTGTCCTTCAACAGCGAAGTTAGTCGTGTGTAGGCCGCTGACCTGGGCCGACTAGGTTGGATGTCAATGAGTCTGCTCGTGCTGACGCTGTTCGGGATCGTGTTGTCCCGGTTTGCTGACGCGCTTGGAACTCAAGCGAGTGGGTGCCCGTCTGAATCGCCATAGTCGAGTGGGGCTAAGTCATAGACGATCTCTGCGCGGACAGGCCAGTCGGTTGCGGGTGGCTTGGACCACGCAACGCTCGGTTTCAGTGGCTTGAAGGTATGTGGACCGCTATTCCGAAGACGGGCAAGCGTCACGCCATCCTCGCTGGGGAGCATGGTGACCGACAGTATCAGTGCAAGCACCGCGAGACCGCTGGGCACGATAGTTTGGGATTCAGTCCCCGCGTCGCTCCTGATCATCATCGCCGTAAGCGTGATGAGCACCGTAAGCGCGGCTGCTGCGATGAGCGCGATTGCAAGCCACAGCCGTTGGCGCGTCTTGGCACGTGCCTGACTGTGTAGCCGGAAGCCGACCATGTCACCGCAGGTGGCGCACCGCAGGTACCCGATTCGGACACCCTCGGGCGGCCGGTCGACCCATGCGGTCTGGATCCGGTAGTAGTGGTACGTAGTTGATCCGCGGTGCTCAGTGCGGGTCATGTGGATCAGCCGCATTCCGACCCTGGGCCCGATCTGCTGCACTCCGTCCTCCGCTCGCCTTGAACATCCCAGTCAGACCAAGGTAGCGACTGAGCTTGAGGCAGGTCCCCGACGATTCGACAGTGAATGGGCGCATCTCGCCGGAGCGTAGAGCCGAACCAGATCGACTGCGACACGATCTGACATCCACTTGCAGAGGACTAGATCAACCGAGATTCCCCAGCGTGCTCACCCCTCACGACTAGGTTCGCTGTCAAAAAGCCGAAACGGCTGAGTTCGCTGTCACCGAGGCCAGCGGCGGTGAGCGCCCGACTCTGTCAGGGATCTACCTCAAAACCAGCCGGAACCAGCAGGTCTCAGCGGTTTCCCCTGCGTCTGGTTGATCACGTCCGCTGCCAATACACCGGGCCGGGCTGCCTCAGCCGACGAGGTCAGCAGTGACATCACTTCTCGGTTCTGGCACAGATCTTGGGGAGCGGTCGCAGAGGGTCACTGAAGCAGGATCATCTTGCGAAACAGTTCGAATCCGTCCGTAGAGCTGCCTTTTGATCTTCTTGATGCGGTTCATGGCGCCCTCGGTGCCGCCTGAGTTCCACTGCAGGGTGAGTCCGGCTGTCACGGCGTCGAGGTCTTGGAGCAGGTGGAGTGCGAAGTTGCTGCGCCCGGGCAGTTGGCTGGTGTCGACGGCATCAATTCAGGCAGGGAGCGTGGCCCCGAGGCGGTTAGTAAGGATCTCGCCGAAGTCGCGGACATGCTGGGCGGCCGTATCCAGTTTTCGGGGCAGCGGGACAGGACGCTCTTGAGATCGGCGTGGTGTTCTTCGCTCAGGGCTGTGGGGCGCCGGGTGAGCCAGCCGGTCACCTGCCGAACCGTTGGCGGGGGCGGTGGCCCGGTGGCATGGTGCGCAGGGTGGCGATGTGGGCGCGGACCATTTGATAGGTGACGGGCGCGTGCTCGGCCATGAGTTTGCCGTGCAGCTGGGTGGCGTTCGTGCAGCCCGCGGTGAACCGTCGGTCCAGGTCAGGCTTGTAGGGGTCCAGTCTGCTGGGGCGGGGCCGGTTCTCGCGGAAGATGTCCTGCCAGCGTGCGGTGGAGGCATAACGGAGCACGGTGTTGAGACACCAGCCCAGGTGCCGGGCTATCGCCCGGCGGGAATGGCCTTGGGCGAGCAATTCGTGGACCGGGGCGTGCGCGGCCCCTCTTTGCGTTCGGCCCGCCGACCGGCTGGATCCGAATCGGGCCCAGGCAGTCGCGGTGGGCGGCGACGCAGGTTTCCACGGCCCGGCCCAGCTTTGCCAGAGATGGAACCGGTCCGCGACCTGAAGACGGGGCAGTTTCTGCGCGACGCACGTCGGATGCCGCGCCCGGTGCCTTTCGCCACCGCTACGCGGCTACCGGGTGGACGACTGTGGCCTGTGCTTGCCGGGGTCGTCATGTCCTCTGGCCGCTCTTCTCTGTACTGGGACGCGGGAGTTTTGCGCCAGCGCCTTGCATTCACCGTGGATGGCGCGTGCGATGGCGCGTGCGTCAAGGCCTGTCTGGCGCAGGGCGCCGTTGAGGGGGTTGGTGTATCCGGCGAAGTATAGGCCGGGTGCCTTGGGGTGAGTGCGGGCGCCGCTTACGGTGGGACGGCCCACTGGGTCAATGACAGGAAGCGGCCCGAGAAGACGGTCCAGACCAGTGCGGTAACCGGTGGCGGCGATGACGACATCCGGGGTGAGCACGGTGCCGTCGGCGAGCGTCACCTGCCGGCCGTCGAGCGCGGTCACCGCAGCTACCGGCACAACAGCACCTGTCCGTACGGCCTCGACAATGCCCCGGTCCAGGGACCGGGCTGCTGTCATGTCGCCTAGGCTGGCGCCTCCAGGCGGGACCTCTAGGCCGAGGCGTAACTGAGGCGGAGGAGGTCTCCAGCACGCTCCAGGTCCCGCTCTGCGCGCACCTGCAGCTCCAGGTCACCCGTGCCGTGGTGCCCGAGCCCCGTCACGTCCCGGGTGAAGCCGGGAACAAGGTCGACCTCCTTCGGGTCGGCCTTGAGGTAGACGAGGATCTTGGTCTGCTGCGGCGGACAGACGCTGGCGAAGTTCCGCAGCCGTCGGTAGGCGCGGTAGTGCTTGCGCTGCACCCTGGTGACGCCGTCCCCGAGTCCGACCAGGACCTCATCGACCGCCTGGGCGAGCTCGGCCATCGCGCCGCTCGGATCCCTGCTCGGCGGTGCCCCTGCCGCACGTCGGCGTACCCGCTTGGCCGGGGGCGAGTGCCCCGTGACGGAGGCCACGGTCTCAAGGCCGAAGTGGTCGCTGCCGAAGTACCGGTAGCGGACCAGGTCGATCGAGCGCCGGTGCTCGCGCACGGCGTGCGCGTCGTAGCGGGTGAAGTCGCCGGCCACGCAGATCAGTCGGGGCGCGCTCCACAGGATCTGGGACGCGGCCGTGGCCCCGAGCCGATCGTGGACCAGATTCCGGAAGGCATCCTTGTGGTTCGTCAGCCAGGCCATGTAGTAGAGGCCCTGGTTGATCGCACCCGCGTCGGTGCCCCGCTTGTACTCGACGACCACGGGCGCCCCGTTTTCGTCGAGACCCAGCGAGTCGATCCGCCCGCCATCGACACAGTCGATGATGAACTCGCTCGCCAGGAACGTGACGCCCAGCATCTTCTCCATGTGCGCCTCGACGAGGTCCTGCACATCCGCCTCTGCCGCAGCCAGGCGCGGCACGACCTCGTGCACGCCGCCCGCCGTGTTGAACAGCTTCAGACCCACCACTCCCCCTCCGCGATCACAGTGTCAGAGGGGAACGTCACCAAGGCGGGGGATATTTCCGCGACCGAAACCATCGTGAAAGGAACCGAAGAGCCGCACATGCACAGCCAGAACAACGTCATGCCGGGCCTGGGCGCCCGGTACAGCCCCGCCCACATTCGCGCCACCTGGGGCGGAACCGGAAGCGTCGAGGACGCCTCCCGTGCCTTCGGGTTCTCCAGGGCGAAGGGCTACGACCTCGTACGGCGTGGAGAGTTCCCCTGCCGTGTGCTGCGGATCGGCCGCAGCACACGTGTCGTCACCGCGTCCTTGCTCCGCGTCCTCGACAGCGGCGAGCCCGAGTACGGTGGGACCAACGACCCAGACGCCGCTCCAGCGTGACCCACTGCACGTAGAAGCCCCCGCCGGAGGTCCGGCGGGGGCTTCTACGTGTCACACGATCACGCGCAAGTCACCCTGTGCTCGCACCTCTTGCCTGTGACACTCGGTGATGAATTGCAGAGGGAGGGGCGGGGCGCGCGGTCAGCTAACAGCGCGGTGCGGTGCTCGCGGCAGCGCCGGGTGGCGGAGACCGATGGGTGCATGGCTGGGCAGGTCATAGGCATGCGGGGGTGCTGGCGCTAAGGTCGAAGTGCCGGGAACGGCAGTGGTCGACGGCTACCACCAGGCGGTGCACTGACGGCGGCCGTGGCGCAGGGATGAACGCGGCTTACTCCCCTCCGCCGCGTGGTTCCTCGCGCGGTTCCGCCCTCGCCGGGCCGGGGCCCCGCGGGAGTGGGCCCCGGATGGAACAGCCGGGAGGACGAAAGGCCCAGGCCGCGTGTGTGTCCGCCGTGCGCGGCCTGGGTCGTCCCGGTGGGGATTGTGACCCGGGGACTGGGTGTCTGCCAGGAGGCCTCGGACGCACAGCTGTGGCAGCGGGTCGCGAGACGTCCTGCCCGACAGCCTAGAACTCTCGGCGAGGGGGCACATACGCGGTTTGGACAGTTTGGCCGGGAGGCGTCAGTGCAGCGCGGCTGGAGCGAGGCGAAGGGTATGCGCCTTCACGTTTCGGCGGGTTTTCCGTGGATGCGCGTGGGGGGTGCAATGATGTCGTGGGCGAGGTCGAGGATGGGCGGTCGGTGGTGTAAGCGCGCGAGGCGCGCCCCCTCACCCATGAAGCTCCTATAGAGCGTCAAGCCGTTTGAAGGAGTTGTTCCGGGTGCCAGGAGAACTGAGGTAGGCGGTGGTAGACCTCGCGGGCGACGAAGCGTTTGAGGCAGCGGATGATGTCCCGCTTCGACAGCCCTTCCGCGATGCGTCGGGTGACGTAGTCCTGGGTGCGGGCGTCGTACTTCATGCGGACCATGACGATGGCGTGCAGGGCCTTGTTGGCCTGCCGGTCACCTCCGCGGTGGAGAGGGTGACGGTCGGTGCGTCCCGAGGACGCGGGGATGGGAGCGACCCCGCAGAGCCGGGCGAAGGAGGCCTCCGTCCTCAGCCGCTGAGGGTTGTCGCCTGCACTGATAAGGAGTTGGCCAGCGGTCTCCGGGCCGATCCCAGGCTGAGCGACGAGGGTTGGTGCGGCCCGGGTAACCAGGGGCTTGATCTCGGCTTCTGTCTCCTTGATCTCTTCGTTGAGTGCCAGGTAGCGGCGGGCGAGCCGGCGCAGTGTGGTCCTGGTCGCGTGGACTGGGTCGGCGGGGTCACCGGTCGGACGGGTGCGGGCCAGGGCGGTGATCAGCTTGTGCGTGGTCAGGCCCCGCACGTTCTCCCTGATCTCGCTGGGGGCAGGGATGATCAGGGCATGAATCTGGTTGATGGCCTGAGTGCGGGCCTTGATGGCGCTGATCCGGGCCGTGCGCAGCACGCGTATCGACTCGACGATGCCGTTGTGGCTCTTGGGGGTCCCCTTGGCGTGACCGGACAGGACGGCGGCCGCGGCGCTGTAGGCGTCCAGGGGATCGGTCTTGCCGTAGACGCGGCGAGTGCGCTTGTCGGGCCGGTCGACCTCGACGACCTGGACGCCGTGGGTGTACAGGAAGCAGGCGAGTTCGGCACCGTAGTGGCCGGTGCTCTCCATGCCGACGACCAGGACCTCGCCGTGCGTGCGCATCCACCGCAACAGGTGGCGGTAGCCGTCCGGCGTTGTCGGGAACGCCTTGGTGTCGAGCTGCCTGCCGACGGTGTCGATGACGGCGAGCTGGTGGAAGTCGGTGTGGGTGTCGATGCCGCCGATCACCGGCGTGGGTTCAACGTTCATGGCATAGTCCGCAGTTGGTCCGGGTGAGCTGGGCGAGCACGTCTCGGCCGGGCTGACGGACAGCACAGTGATGGGACCGCTGGTCGAGCACCTATTAAGTCACGAGAGCCCCACCCGCTACGTGCAAAGGTGGCACCGTCCCGCGGACCGACATTCACGAGACGGACAGCCGAAGCGTCAGTGAGTGATTGAGTCAGGCCTGCGGGGCGATGCCACCGAAGGCATCATCCCGCTACAGCAAGGTTCATACTGGCGCTTCCACAATCATCACTGTGGGTGGTGACAGCCGCTAAACAAGGCGGGACAATACGTAGTGACCCCTTAAGCACCACCTTGAACGGGTCGGGCGCATAGCGCGTCCAGCCCCGCGCCGTGGGCGGCCCGGTCTTGTCGGTTCCCGGGCCGCCCACGGTATGGAGTGCCCGCACTGCGGCCGAGCGCGCGGCCGACGGCGACTGGATGGAGCAACCCAGCCGTCGGCAAACCCGCAGCCCTCCCCGCGCCGTCGGTCAGGCGGCGCCCGCTAGGCAGACGCGACACCTGACATACGGCGGCGCCGTGCGGCACCACTGGCAGCCGCCGTTGACATAGTCGTAGAACAGCCGCGCGGGACCAGCCGCTGCGGCAACGTGGCGATCGCCAGGTCCAACGGGGACCCAGCGCCACGGCGTTGGGGCGTCGGCAGCTCGGCCGCGTCATCAGCTCCTTCACGGACGCAGCAGCATGCAGCCGACTCGCCGTAGACAGGATCAGTTCTCTCCCGCTCGCAGAGCACTAGGTACTGGCAAGCCTCCACGCGTAAGCGTCGATCGCCCAGGGGACCCGCCCTGCATACACCTGCGCTCGCAGTCGTTGGGCTTCCAGTTCTCGGTGCTAGCCACCACAACCAGCGCCCAGGACTCCGTGTCAGGCGCCTGACTGAGCGTTTGGTCCTGTCTCGGTCAAGTTGGTGGCGTTTCCACAGTCCTGCAGCGCTGGGGGCCGCTGTGCTTGAAGGCACAGCCGACGCGTCCGCGACGCCTGGGAATCGTGTCGTTCCGACTGCTCCTGCCTGATCCCAACACGCCCCCGAACGCCACCCCTTGACCGCTGGCGGGCCCGGCCACGGTCGACTACTCCGCAAACACGACATCGCACAGCCCCTACCCCAGCGACCTGTCGGACGCCCGCTGGGAACTCATCGAGCCCGTCCTGACGTCCTGGCGCAACGAGCGCCGCGCCCAGGCGCTGGAGATCGGCCGACCGCCCGAACACGACCTGCACCAGATCATGAACGCCATCCTGTACGTGGACCGCACCGGCATCCCCTGGCGCTAACTCCCGCACGACTTCCCGCCCTGGGCCACGGTGTACGGATACTTCGCCAAGTGACAACAAGACAGAGTCTTCGAGCAGCTCACCGGCCTGCTGCGACGCCTGGCCCGCGAAGCCGAAGGCCGTGACGCCGAACCATCGGCCTGCGTGCTGGACTCCCAGACCATCAAGACCTCCGCCAACGTGCACCTCGCGGTTCAGGGCACAAACGCCGGGAAACGGATCATCGGGCGCAAGTGCCACCTCGGCTGTGACACCCTCGGGCTGCTGCTGACCGTGCTGGTCACCGCCGTCAGCGTCTCAGACACCGCGGCCGGCGTGACCCTGCTGTCCCGCATCGCCACCGCCCACCCGCACATCACGAAGGCCTGGGTGGACGCGGGCTACCGCACCACCGCCATCGGCCACGACGCCCGCCTCGGCATCGACGTCCACCCCGTCCACCGCCCGCCCGGCACCCGCGGATTCACGATCATTCCCAGACGGTGGACCATCGAACGCAGCATCGGCTGGCTCATGCACCACCGACGCCTCACCCGCGACCACGAGACCCACCCACACCGCTTCCGAAGCCATGATCCACCCCGCGATGACCGACCTCATGGCCCGCAGACTCACCGGCGAAGCCACCCCGAACTGGCGCGGAACCTGACCCAGGACCACACACAAATCCACGGACCAAACCCTCAGTCAGAGCGACCCGAGGCCCACCGCGCAGAGGTCACGCCAGGCGGCGGCCGCATCACGCCTCGCCGCGTGAACGCCGCGGGCCCGGAGACCGAAGGTGACCGAGTCCGGCCCGGCTCGTCAAGGCTGTGACCGTGCGAGCGAGGGGGTGCTCATGATGCCGGCCACGGTGGTACGGCCGGCGATGTAGGCGTCCAGACGGCGCCACGCGCCCGGGACCTCCATCCGCCGGGCGGGCCGAGCCGCGCCTTCATGGGAGCGCCCCCGGCTCGGCCTCGGCTGGTGCACGCCCGAGCGAACGCCGCTCCAGCAGGCAGCAAGCCCGATCACTGAAAAGGAGCGAACGGCACCCCTGGCGCCGGTACGGTCAGCCGGGCCATGAGGGTCACCACCGCCACGGCAGTCCCGAGGAGCGTGCCGCGTCTCAGTCGTTGCAAGATCTCACCCGTCCGACTGAATGCACTATGCGCTGTCGTGTGACTACCCTTGGTGCATGGTTGGCTGGAGTGGTGCTGCTCGGTGGTCCGCTGCGCGGGCCGCCGCTGTCGCGCTGGTCTCTTTGGTGCTTGTCCTGTGCGGCACGCAACTCACCCCTGGGTATCTCGCGGAGCCGACCGAGATCACCGCGTCCATGACGGGCGAGCTCGGAGCCGACGGGAACACGGCCTGCTTTTCTGGACAGCGGGGCATTTCTCGCGCTGACCGGGACCGGCGCTCCCTCGAGGGGCGTGCCTGCCAGCCACCCTCCGCCCCCGCGGTCGGTTCACTGCGGAACCCCGTACGGCAGGCGGCCAGGTCCTGGCCCGAGAGCACCGTGCTCGCCGCCGCCCGTGCCCGCCATACGGTCCTGCGCTGCTGAGTGGCCCTTCCCGCCCGCTGCGGGAACGCCCCCCACCACAGCACCAGCAGGAGAACCATCATGCCCATCGACCCCGGGCGCGCGCTGGAAGCCTATCTGCGCGCACAGGCCTACCTCGCCCGCCGCCCCGCCCCCGGCCCCCGCCCCGAATCCCGTCGCACACCCGATCGTGGTGACGCGGCCGTGGATGGTACGATCGCGCCAGCGGACGCGGAGCGGCTGCCCACAGCACGGCAGACACCTGCCTCGGCTCCCGCGCACCGTCCGCGCGGGGCGCTGTCCCGCCTTCTGCCCGTACACCGCACGCCGACCGCCGCCAAGAGCCCTCGGCAGGCATGAGGACCAGTGGGTGGGCCGGTGCAGGACCGGCCCACCCACTGCCGCGGTACTCCGGACGCAGCCGTCCAGATGACGACGAAGTCGCTCGTCACGCCACGCAGACTCTCGCCCTCTCCCGCCCGTGGCGCGGAACCTTCCAGAGCCGGTGTGACCCGGCGCGTGGAGAGGAAGAATTGCCCGGTCGACGGCACGTACCAGCGACATTGAGAAGGCGGCCGGGGTGCTGCACGACGGAGGCCTGGTGGCCTTCCCGACCGAGACCGTCTACGGCCTCGGCGCCAACGCCGAGGACCCCGCCGCCGTGACACGCATCTTCCAGGCCAAGGGGCACCCGCCCTCCCACCCGCTGATCGTCCACATCGGCGGCGCGGAGCACCTGAGCGACTGGATGCAGGACGCACCCGCGACGGCGCGCCTGTTGGCCATGCGCTTCTGGGCAAGGCCCCTCACGCCGGTCCTGCGGCGCGCCCCCCAGTGCCTCTCGAAGCGACGGGCGGCCTGGAGACCGTCGCCATACGCGCGCCTCACCACCTGGTCGCCCTCGCACTGCGGTCGGTCTTCGGAGGCGGCGTCACAGCCCCGTCCTTCCACGTCGTACGCGGGGCGAGGACCCACCGCGCGAACGAGAAGCGGAAGCGGCCGGTGCCAGCTGCCGTCCGGCCCGCCCCACCGGGGAGGTCCTCGGAGCCGGCGCCAGCAAGGTTCAGGTCGGTCACGATCGCCAGGGTGGCGACGGTCACGGCATCATGACGGCCGCCGGGTCGGAGACCACCACAACAAGTAACCCTGGCATGACTCGGGTTGACGTCCGACCCTCCCGAGGCCCGCCACCGCACCCGCACCACACTCCAGGACGGCACCGCATGAGCCCTGCGCCCGACGAAGGCGACCGCATCCGCACGGCCATGGACCGCATCCTTGAGGGGACCGCGCAGCACTCCACCGGCGCGCCGACGATCGTCGCCCTGGCCCAGGAAGCCGGCGTACCGCGCAGCGCGCTCACCCAGCGCCACCTCGACTTCAAGAACGCCTTCTACGCACAGGTCAGGGCCCGTGGGCAGACGCCGGACTCCGAGATCCGCCTGCGCCGACAGGTCGTCACTCGAGAAGCTCTGCGCCAAAGACGCGGCCGAACTGACCGAGCTGCGCACCGGCTTTGAGCACTGTCAACCAGTTGTCCGCGCGCAACCAGCAGCTCCTCCAGGCGCTGCCTCAGCCCGACCCTTCGACCCGGACGTTGCCGCCAAGCCGCACCTGCAACGGAACCGCTGAGCCGCTCCCCCGCGGCCACACCCACGCTGGTTCGACATTCCTCTATGTTGACACTTATCAATCCAGCGGGCAGTCTTGTTTCCGCAGGCACCGATACAGCTGGAGGGGTTCCCCATGAGCGAGCAGTCCGATCTGCGAGAGACCGTCCGCGTCGGCTATGCCGCCGCCGCCCTCAAGGTCACCCAGGGCGGCACTGCGTGTTGCGGCTCGGAGGCAGTCGGGATCGACGAGAACTTCGGGTCCGGTCTGTACGGCTCCGAAGAGCGCGAGGCGCTGCCCGCCGACGCGGTCGCTGCCTCGCTGGGGTGTGGCAACCCCACCGCGGTGGCCGACCTGCGCGAGGGCGAGCGCGTCCTGGACCTCGGCTCGGGCGGCGGCATCGATGTCCTGCTGTCCGCGCGCCGGGTCGGCATGAGCGGCAAGGTGTACGGGCTGGACATGACCGAGGAGATGCTCGCGCTCGCGCTGGCCAACAAGGAGAAGGCCGGAGCGACGAACGTCGAGTTCCTCAAGGGCACGATCGAGGCGGTGCCGCTGCCCGCCAACACCATCGACGTCGTGATCTCCAACTGCGTGATCAATCTGTCCGTCGACAAGCCCGCCGTCTTCGCCGAGATGTTCCGCGTGCTCACCCCGGGCGGGCGGATCGGCGTCTCGGACGTCGTCGCCGAGGACCACCTCAGCGCCGACCAGCGTGCCGAGCGTGGCAACTACGTCGGCTGTATCGCGGGTGCCCTCTCGTTTTCCGAGTACCGGCAGGGGCTGGAAGCGGCCGGATTCACCGACATCACCCTCACCTCTACTCACCAGGTCGCCGACGGCATGCACTCCGCCATCGTCCGCGCCATGAAGCCCGCCACCGCCCCGCTGCTGTCTCTCGTCGAGACGGGCGGCCAGGCGCAGGGATCGTCCTGCTGCAGCTGACCGCACCGCCCGAGCACGCCGAAGGGCGCACCCCTGGGGGTGCGGCCCTTCGGCGTGCTCCCTGCGGCCGGGTCAGATACCGGCCGGGATCAATGCCTTGTGGTGGTGGGCGAGTTGGGCGAGGTAGCGCTCGGCATCGAGGGCGGCGGCGCAGCCGGAACCGGCGGCGGTGATGGCCTGCCGGAAGCTGTGGCCGACGACGTCGCCGGGCGGCGAAGACGCCGGGGATGCTGGTGCGCGTCGAGGGCGCCTGCACCGTGAGGTAGCCCTCGGTATCGAGGTCGAGCTGGCCGGTGAAAAGTTCGGTGCGGGGGTCGTGGCCGATCGCGATGAACAGCCCCATCATGTCCAACTCGCGGGCAGCGCCAGTGAAGGTGTCGCGGAACACGACGCCGGCGAGCAGCGGGTGGGTCAGAGGGCGTTGACGGCGGCGCGGGGAAGGCCGGGGATCTCGATGTAGTGGCCGGCCAGCCGGATGGGAGTGCGTTCTGTCCGCGTCGAACGCCTTCGACGGTCAGCTGCGCCAGACCGGTGGGGTCGGTAGGGGTCCTTGAGGCTGCACGGTCAGGGTGAGCCCGTCGGTCCGTCCCGTGAGCCAGCCCAGGAGCTCGGCTTCAGGCCCGCAGACCAGCGGCCCTGGGGTGTTGCCGAGGACCCGCGGGGTCTGGTCCTCGTCGGCGCGTAGTGTCATGGGCGGGGTGTGGGGGTTGGTGCGCAGTCTCTCGATGGTCGTCTCCAGTTCGCGGGCGGTGAAGGAAGCGGGCCAGAGGGCCGGAGAGTGTCCGGTGGCCAGGTCGGTGTGGTGCACCTCCACCTCGCGCAGCATGCTTCTGACGGCTCCGCGCGCCGGTCGCAGACCGGCCCCGAGCCAGCGCACGGGCACGTCCCAGTCGTGGGTGGGGTGGTCGCTGGCTGCGGAGAGGAAGCGGTGCAAGGCGGTGTCTAGGTCGTCGAGGAGGGCCCCGGCGGACCGTCCGGCGCCCTCCTGGATCTCTCGCTCCCGCTGATCGTCGCTGGCGTACTGCGCAAGGTTGGAGCCGGTGCGTGCGGAGGCGAGCAGACGGGTGCGGGAATCGGCGCTACGGGCCACGTGCGTCAGGACGTGGGCGCGGCTCCAGCCGGGCAGCAAGGACGGCGCGCGGACATCATGGTCCGAAAGCGTAGTCGCCGTCGCGATTAACCGGTCGGCGCAGATGTGCAGGAGGGGCAGAAGCGCGGTCGGGCTGTCCTCTTCGTCGTGGGGCATGGATCTCCGATCGGGGGGCGGCACGTCGCCATACCTGTTCCCTGTTTGTGAAGCGGTGCACGCTGTTAATCCGAGATGCGCGCCGAGGCTTCACGGATGACGTCCCACGCATCGTCCGGGTGTGCTTGCCCCGGAGTGAGGCACCCCGATCCTTGGCGACCGTCGCGTAGGACCACACGGCGCACTTCGACTGCGCGTCCCCGGCTTGGTTACGGGCTGGTGGCGATGATCGCCTCGGTGCGGATCACTTCGTCGAACCGCCCGGAGGGGTCGAAGTCGAGCAGCGCTGCGCGCAGGTCCTGCTCGAAGGCGTCTTTCTGCTCGCCGAGCTGGGCGGGACTGGAGTGCGACAGGCTGAACGCCCAGCCGATGACCTCGTCCACGGCGCGGGTCAGAGCGTGATCCCAGCGCACCGTGCCGACCTGCGAGAACGGCGAGCGCGCAGGACGTTCTGGTGGCATTTTTTGGGGTGGGAGTAGGTGCCTGAGCCGACGCGGCGCTCGGGGCCGAGGTAGCGAGTGCGGACTTGGTCGACGACGTGGCGCCGGTCGGCGGGCTCGAGGTCGCCGGGGGGCGCCGCCGGAGGCGAGGATGATCCCTCCGCCCGGTCACCTCGCGCTGATCGACCTCATGATCCGGCGCCTCACCCACGAACCCTCCGCAACTGGCACAGGACCGAGTACACGGAACCAAGTACACGTCATAGGACCAAATGTTCAGTAACCATCTCGCCGCCGCTCATGGCGCCGCCGTCTCGCCGGTGACGAGGGCGGTGACCGCCGCCACGCCGCCCTCGGCGAAGGCCTGGCGCTGCCGGTC